>CAYXQV010000011.1:8652-18148 GCA_964467505.1 uncultured Hyphomonadaceae bacterium
CGTCCGATCCAGGCTTCGCCGCTTGCGGCAAGCATCAGCGGTTCATCGCCGACATCTTCGGCGGAGTGGCTTGCCGGATCGACCCTGAGAGGCCCGGCCAGCTTCCCGCCATAGCCGCGCGACAGGCTGGCAGCGCGCACCCCCCGGCCGGAAAGATGCGCCCGGATCGCAGCGACGACAGGTGTCTTGCCGACCCCGCCCACCGTCAGGTTGCCGACACAGATGACCGCCAGCGGTGCGCGGGTCGGCTGCGCCCTGGCCAGTTTGCGTTTCACGGCCAGACCATAGAGCGCGGCCAGCGGCGTCAGCAGGGCGCGGGTGACTGGCGCGGCCTCGCGCGATTGCGGGTCGAGCCCGCATTGCCAGAAATGCGGTGGTCTCATGCCAGCCCCCTTGTGGCCAGCAGCCTGTCGAGGGCGTCGAGGGTTCGTTTCATCGGTCCTGCAGCTTCGTCTTCGAGGGCAGCGAGAAGCGCAGGCGATGGCGGCGCCATGCCATTGTCGATTGCGTCGGCGAGGCGGTGCGAGAAGCTCCCGATATCGGTAAGTTGCACGGCGCCATCGCGTTCAAGCCGCGCCATGGTGGCTGCGAAATTGAATATGTCGGGACCGGAGATGACAGGCCGGCCAAGACGAACCGGCTCCAGCGGATTGTGTCCGCCGACACCGGGCGCGTGTCCCCCGCCAAGATAGACAAGGTCAGCCAGCCGGAACCAAAGGCCAAGCTCGCCAAGCGTATCGGCCAGCAGGATATCGGTTCTGTGATCTGCGACCTCCCCTTGCGAGCGCCGGGCCGTGACGAATCCTGCATCCCGGCACAGTGCGGCCAGCGCGTCGCCTCTTTCGGGATGGCGCGGCACGAGGACAAGCGCGCAGGGGCGTGCGAGCGCGCGCAGGCCATTGAGGACAAGACGCTCCTCGCCCGGATGGGTGGATGCCGCCACAAGGCAGGTCCGCTCCCCGATGAAGCCGCTGCGCATCCTGGTGACCTCGCAAGGATCGGCCGAAGGCGGGGGCAGGGCGGCTTTCAGGTTGCCCGCCATTGCCACGTCACATCCCGACAGGCGCGACAACCCCTTTGCGGTTGCCTCATCGGCTGCCATCAGGAGATCGAAATGGGAAAGGACATGGCGCGCCGTCGCAGGCCAGCGTCCCCAGCCGGCAAGGCTCTTCTGCGTCATGCGGGCATTGACCAGTGCGATTGCTGCGCCGGCGCGGTCTGCCGCGTCCAGCAGGTTTGGCCAGATCTCGCCTTCGG
This sequence comes from uncultured Hyphomonadaceae bacterium, assembly GCA_964467505.1. Taxonomy (GTDB): domain Bacteria; phylum Pseudomonadota; class Alphaproteobacteria; order Caulobacterales; family Hyphomonadaceae; genus UBA5336. The sequence continues at coordinate 9,910 of CAYXQV010000011.1, forward strand.
CCATGATCGCAAGATCCGGTCGCCAGTGACGGATGAAGCGCCGGGCGGCAAATGGCGTATCGACAGGGGCCATCTGGTGGCGTGCACCTTCAGGCAGCCGGGTGGCGAGCAGGTCCGCCGATGTCCGGGTCTGGCTCGTCAGCAGCAGGCTGAGGCCGGGATGGCGCGCGACAAGTGCGTTTGCCAGGGCAAGCAGCATCAGGCTCTCGCCGACACTCGCCCCATGCAGCCAGGCAAGCGGGCCGTTTGGCCGTGCAGGCAGGCTGCGGGCATGGCGCTCGCCAAGCCGGCCTGCGTTTTCGCTGCCTTTCCGGATGCGGCGTTGCAGGTACCAGCCGACAAAGGGGGATGCCGCGGTCGTGGCGGCGCGATAAAGGCTCTCGCCCGGCCTCATGCAGCCGCCCTCAGGCTTCCCCCGTCACCGTCAGTCGGATGCCCGACCAGCGCGTCTGCGCGCCGCGTGGCCTGGTCCAGCGCGGCCTGAAGTTCGGCCTGAAGCTCGCTCGCGCGTTTGCCGGGGGCCGGCCTGACCGGTGCGCCGAAAACAATGGCACCCTTGCCGAATGGGAAGGGAAATATGAACCGGTCCCAGGTGTTCAGACGTCGGGCCCGGCTGGCCGACAGGGCATATGGCAGGATTGCCGCTCCCGATCTGCGGGCCATCAGCACAGCGCCAAGGCTGACTTGCTCGACCGGTCCGCGCGGGCCGTCAGGGGTGATGCACAGACCGCCACCGGCGCGCAGGAGCTGGACGGCCTCGGCCACCGCGCGTGCCCCGCCCTTGTCCTTTTCGCGCTTTCGGTTGTTCATCTTCGAGCCCCTGATGGATTGCAGGCCGAGATGACCGATTGCCCGGGCGACCGGCTCACCATCGCGCGAAAGCGAGATCAGCATTGCTCCGGGTGCCTTCAATCCCGGCCAGTCGCGCATCATCCGCACCCAACCGACCGGCAGGAGCATGATCCGGGAATGCCAGGCAGCGATGATGATCCCACCATCCTCGGCAAAGGCGGCCCGCGCTTCTGCGTCGCCCTCGACCTGCCAGCGGGTGGTGCGGTTGATCACGACCATCCAGCTCCAGATCAGGAGGCCGAGAATGCGACTGACAGGACCGGATCTCAGAAGCGATTTCATGTGCGCGCTTATAATCTGTCTGCGAATTGCGGCCAGCACTGCATTGCAGGTGGACGAAAGTTCATTCCAAAGCCCGCGCCGCGTTGCCGGGTTTCCACCAGCCTATTTCAGCATGCCTCGCGGTGGTGAGGCTAGCCCTGATCGACGCAATCAATCCGAAGGATTCGGTGAGGGGCTTTTCGAATGAGGCAGCACCAGCCCGTCAGCCTATATCAGCGGGTGAGAGATGTCGCATGGCCCGTTCGAGGTCGGCGATGAGATCGCCTGTATCCTCCAGCCCGACATGGATGCGCATCAACGGTCCGGCGCGCTGGCGGGTCCAGTCGCCTGCCAGTCGTTTCAGCTGTGGGTCACACGGGATGAGGAGGCTTTCAAAGCCGCCCCAGGAAAAGCCCATGGCAAACAGGGAAACCTCGCGCAGGAAGGCGTTTACCGCGCCATCGGGCTGGGGATGCAGAATGACACCGAAAAGGCCGGTGGCGCCGGTGAAGTCGCGTTGCCAGAGTTCATGGTCGCGGTGGCAGTCAAAGGCAGGGTGGAGCAGTTGTGCAACCTCCGGGCGGGCCTTGAGCCATGCTGCGACCTGGCGCGCCGAAGCATCATGCGCGGACAGGCGGGTTGGCAGGGTGCGCAGACCGCGAAGCGCGACGTAGGCCTCTTCCGGCCCCAGCGCGATGCCCCAATCCTGCGCGCACATGGCGACCTCATCGGCGAGCGGCGCAGTGGCCGCCATGACCGCTCCGCCAAACGCATCTGCGTGGCCCACGGCATATTTCGTCAGCGCCTGGACCGACAGGTCAACGCCCAGGGACAAGGGCTGGTGGTAGAGCCCGCCCGACCAGGTATTGTCCATCACGGTGCGGATGTCATGTTTCGAGGCTGCAGCGACAATCGCCGGTGTGTCTGGGATTTCAAAGGTCAGCGAGCCGGGCGATTCCAGGTAGATCGCGCGCGTGTTCTCCCTGAACATTGCCTCGATATCAGCGCCGATACGGGGGTGGAAACGCGCCACTTCCACACCCATACGCTCAAGCCGTTTTTCGCAGAATCTCCGTGTCGGGCCATAAAGTGTGTCGCAGATCAGGACATGGTCGCCCGCCCTGACCAGTGACGCGATGGCAAGTGCGCAGGCCGCCAGCCCCGATGGCGCCAGCTGGACACCCTCGGCGCCCTCGAGCGTTGCGAGCGCCGCCTCAAGCTCGCGCTGCACGCCAAGCCCCATGCGCGCATAGGATGGCTTGTCGGCATAAAGCTTGTCAGCGTCCTCGAACAGCACCGTGGATGCGCGCTCCAGCGGCGGATTGACCACTGGCGGATCGAGCCGGGGGCCGCGAGTGTGAATGAGGCGGGTGGACGGCTTGTGCTGGCTCACTCTTGACCTTTTTCAATCGGGCGGGCTCCGCCAGCAGCCCATTCGCTCCACGATCCGTCATAGACAGCCACGTCGTGCTCCCCGATCTCGGCAAGGGCGAGGGCAAGGATGCAGGCACTCACACCCGATCCACAGGTGGCCACCACCGGCGCGCCGGTTCCGTCGAATATGTCTTTCAGCTCGCCAGCCGGTTTCATGAACCCTGCAGGGGTCACCAGGGCGGAGGCGGGAATATTCCGGCTGCCGGGGATGTGACCGGAGGCAAGGCCTTCACGTGGTTCGGGTGCCTGGCCGGCAAAACGCGCAGGCGGGCGTGCGTCAAGAATGGATGTCCGCGAGCTGTCGGACACGAGTTGCTCCATCTGTGCCAGCGTCCTGATGAGGTCGGAGCGCAGGCGCGGCGTGAAATGGCGCTCGGCGGGGGGCGGGGGCAGGTCCTCTGTCTCGCCGCCGATCGACTGCCAGGCGGCGAGGCCACCATCAAGCACGGATACATCGCCATGCCCCATTGTCCTGAGCATCCACCACGCCCGCGCCGAAGCGCAAAATCCATTGCGGTCATAAATGACAAGCCGGTTTCCGTCGCCAAGGCCAAGTTTGCGAATGCGCGAGGAGAATGTCACCGTGTCCGGCATTGTGTGGGGCAGCGGCGCACCCGGATCAGCGATCTCCTCGATATCGAAGAAGACCGCACCGGGAATGTGTCCCCCATCATAGGCCGCGCGCGCGGCGCCTGCCTCATGCGTCCAGGGCGGGAACCAGGTTGCTTCGATGACGCGCAGATCCGGCGCATCGATATGCGTCTTCAGCCACTCGGCCGAGACCAGCGGAGATCCGTCGCGCTCGCTCATTCTTCCTCCATCCAGGGGGGCACGGGCAGGTCTTTCGACTGCAGGAATTCACGATTGTAGAGTTTCGACTGATAGCGGTTTCCGTAATCGCACAGGATCGTCACGATCGTATGGCCGGGGCCCATTTCCCTCGCCATCCGGATCGCGCCAGCGACATTGATCCCTGCCGATCCGCCAAGGCAGAGACCTTCTTCCTGCACGAGTTTGAACAGGATATCGAGCGCTTCGGGGTCGTCGCAGCGATATGCGAAATCGACATCGAGCCCCTCCAGATTGGCGGTGATGCGGCTCTGCCCGATCCCCTCGGTGATCGAAGTGCCTTCCGATTTCAGCTCGCCATGGCGGTAATAATTGAAAAGCGAGGCCCCGCCAGGGTCGGCAATGCCGATCTTGACGCCAGGCTTGCGGGTGCGGAGCGCCTCGGCGACCCCTGCCAGCGTGCCGCCCGAGCCGACCGCGCAGATGAAGCCGTCGACCTTGCCGTCCGTCTGCTCGAAGATTTCCGGGCCGGTGGTGTCGGCATGGGCCTGCCGGTTGGCCGTGTTGTCGAACTGGTTGGCCCAGATTGCGCCGTTTGGCTCGCTTTCGGCAAGCTCCTGGGCCAGCCGGCCGGAATAGCGGGCATAATGATTGGGGTTGGAATAGGGTACGGCATCGACTTCCACGAGTTTCGCGCCGAGAATGCGGATGGCGTCCTTCTTTTCCTGGCTCTGCGTGCGCGGGAACACGATCACGCTCTTGTAGCCCAGCGCATTGCCGACAAGCGCCAGACCGATGCCGGTATTGCCCGCCGTGCCTTCGACAATCGTGCCGCCGGGCCTCAGCAGGCCCCGCGCTTCTGCATCGCGAATGATGCCGAGCGCGGCACGGTCCTTGACCGACTGGCCGGGATTGAGGAACTCGGCCTTGCCGAGGATTTCGCAACCGGTCTCCTGCGATGCGCGCTTCAGCCGGATGAGCGGTGTGTTGCCGATTGCATCGATCACACTGGAGAGAATATTCATTGGGCCGGTCCCGGTCTTTGTCATCACCTTGTCTGATCGCAGGCTAGGTTGCCGCGCCGCGCAAGACAAGCGGTTGGTTCTGATCCATTCCGCCGGATGGAACGTAACCAATTTGAAGTCGACATCCAAGGTGATCGAATTGCAACAGGACGTCTATGATGCCTTCATGCTGGACCACGCCACCAGCGCCCTGCCATGCGCGCTGATGGTCGCCGGCGACCTGCATGTGCATCTCAGCCCGCAGGGTGCACTTGCGGCCGGCATATGGGATGCGGTTGGCGGCGCACTGATCGAGAAGCTGGCTGGCGATGAAGGCACCGGGATAACCCGCAAACTTCCCCGAAAGCGTGCGCACACCCGCGTCCCGGCCGCGAAGCTGATGGCTTGTGACAAGGACAAGTTGCGCTGGAGGCGTGGCCTGTCGGGTGTGCGCCATGCCCGCACCGGGATCCGGGGTGGCGACTTCATGCGGCTGGAGCCCGGACAAGCGGTGCCCACCCATGGTCACAGCGCGCTGGAAGCCACGATCGTCCTGAGCGGTGCGCTCAGCGTCGATGATCAGGTCTACAGCGTCGGGGACCTGGTGCTCGGGGTGCCGGGGGAAAGGCACAAGCCGGCGGCGGCAGGCGATGAGGCCTGTATCTGTTATGTGGGCCGCGCGCCCAAACCCTTCTGGAGGCTGAGTTGAAAATCATGCCGACCGCGAAAAACATCATCTGCGCCGCGATACTCTTTCCGCTGGCCATTGCCGCACCGGCGGCGCAGGCCGACACGGGCGTCACAGCCACGCCTGAACTGCCTGCGCGCGATTTCGCCTGGCAGCCGAGCCCCGGCGATGCAATCATTTTCGACGTCCTTCGCAAGGGCAGCAGTTTCGGCACGCACAGTGTGCGTTTCCAGCGCGACGGCGAAGGCCGCCTGACGGCCCTTGTTGATGTCGACTTGAGGGCCGGTCTCGGACCGATCACGCTGTTTCGCTATCAGCTGGATGTGCGCGAGACCTGGCAGGACGGCTATGTCCACGCGCTTGAAGGCAGTGTGAATGATGATGGCGAGCGACAGACGGTCAGTGCGCGGCGTTCGGGCGGGCAGTTGCTGGTCGATGGGACGGACTTCAAGGGCGAACTGCCTGCCGACATCATTCCGGCCAGTCACTGGAATATCTGGCAGACCGATGCTGGCCGCCTCCTGTCAACCGAAAGCGGTGAACTCATCGATATCGACGTGCGCGAGCTTGGCCGCGAAACCATCATCGCTGGCGGACGCGAGATAGAGGCACGCAAATTCCTGCTGGACTCCGACATCGACGTGACCTTGTGGTATGACGACGAGGATCGCTGGGTGAAGCTTGCCTTCAAGGCGCGCGGTCAGGACATCGAATATGTCCTCCGCGAGCCCTACTGAGTGATGCCAACCCTGCGCCTTGTCCTCGGCGACCAGCTTTCGCCGGATATTTCATCCCTGCGAGACGGCGACCGCGACACAGATATCGTGCTGATGGCCGAGGTCATGGAAGAGGCGACCTATGTGCGCCACCACAAGCAGAAACTGGTGCTTGTCTTTTCAGCGATGCGCCATTTTGCCGAAGAGCTGCGCGCGGCAGGCTGGCAGGTGCACTATGTGTGCCTTGATGACGACGCCAGTGCCGGCAGCCTGAAGGCGCAGGTCGCTTGCGCGCTGGATGAACTGGACGGCATCGACCGGGTTGTCGTGACAAAGCCCGGCGAATGGCGGCTGCTGAGCGACATGGAAGACTGGGACGGTATTTTCGGCTGCGCGGTCGAACTGCGCGACGACACCCGTTTCATCGCCTCGACCGGCGATTTCGCCGACTGGGCGCAGGGACGCAAAAGCCTGCGAATGGAGTATTTCTATCGCGACATGCGCCGGCGTACCGGCCTTCTGATGGATGGCGACAAGCCGGCCGGCGGCGAATGGAATTACGACCAGGACAATCGAAAGGCCCTGCCGAAATCGAAGGAGACCCCACAGCGGCGGTTTTTCCGGCCCGATCCGCTGACGCAAGAGGTGATCGCCATGGTCGAGGCGCGTTTCGCAGACCATTTCGGCACGCTGGATTATTTCGACTGGGGCGTGACACGCAATCAGGCCGAGGCGGCGCGCGACCATTTCATTGCCGACATCCTGCCCGGCTTCGGCGATTACCAGGACGCCATGGCGAAGGATGAGGCCTTCCTGTGGCATTCGCTGCTTTCGGCCTATCTCAATATCGGTCTGCTGGACCCGCTGGACGTCTGCCAACGCGCAGAGGCAGCATGGAAAGAGGGACGCGCGCCGCTGAATGCTGTCGAGGGCTTCATCCGCCAGATCATCGGCTGGCGCGAATATGTGCGCGGGCTCTACTGGTGGCAGATGCCGGGCTATCGCGACACCAATCATTTCGGGGCAGACCGGCGCCTGCCAGACTTCTACTGGACCGGCGAAACAGATATGGCCTGCATGCGCGAAGCTGTCGCGCACAGCCACGACCACGCCTATTCCCATCACATCCAGCGGCTGATGGTGACGGGAAATTTCGCGCTGCTGGCGGGCATTCATCCCGATGAGGTCAATGACTGGTACATGACCGTCTATGCCGATGCGTATGAATGGGTGGAACTGCCCAACACTCATGGCATGGCCATCTATGCCGATGGCGGACTGATGGCATCAAAGCCCTACGCCGCCAGCGCCCACTATATCAACAAGATGTCCGATTATTGTGGGGGCTGCCGCTATCGCCACACTGACAGGACCGGCGCGGATGCCTGCCCGTTCAATTATCTCTACTGGACGTTCCTCGACACACACCGCGAACGCCTGAAGCAGAACGGGCGCATGGGGCTGGTGCTGAAAAATCTCGAAAAGAAGGATGCCGAAGAGCTGGACCAGATGCGCCGCCTTTCGCAAGCCTTCCTGCTGCAGGCCGGTGCGACCGCGTCAGAAGGTTGCTGAGAAACGCGCATCATGTGACCCAACCTTGAAAGACACAGGGGCCCTCATCCTGAGCGAAGTCGAAGGGCTGAGCGAAGTCGAAGGGCGGCCCGCCAGCGTGACATCGCCAGCGATCGCGGCCATACCGCGTCCATGATCGCGTTTCTGACCACGCAATGGCCGCTCATCGCGGCGCTCGCGGCAGCTGGCCTGACCGCCGGGCTGGCGGCGGGCCTGTTCGGCATTGGCGGCGGGGCGGTGATCGTGCCGGTCCTGTATTTCCTGTTCTCCGGCCTTGGCTTTGAGGAGACCGCCATGCATGTCGCGGTGGCGACTTCGCTGGCGACGATCATCGTGACATCGATCCGCTCGGTCATGGCGCACAACAAACGCGGCGCGGTCGACTGGGAGATCGTGCGCGGCTGGGCGCCGTTCATCGTGATCGGAGCGCTGGCCGGAATGGCGGTGGCCGGGTTCATCCCCGGCGCGGGGCTGACGGCGATCTTCGGGGCGATGGCCTTCCTGCTGGCGGCGCAGCTGTTCTTCGGGCGACCGACCTGGCAGCTGGCTGACGAAATGCCGCGCGGAGCCTGGCGCATCGGGCTGGGCAGCGCGATCGGTGCGCTCTCTGCGCTGATGGGCATTGGCGGGGGCACGTTCGGCGTCTCGCTGATGACGGTGTTCGGAAAGTCGATCCATGGCGCGGTGGCCACGGCCGCAGGGTTCGGCGTGGCCATCGGCGCGCCGGCAGCGCTTGCCGCAATCATCACAGGCTGGGGACGCGAGGGCCTGCCGCCGGGCTCGGCCGGGTTCGTCAACCTGCCGGCTTTTGCGCTTATTTCGGTGTTCACGGTGACCATGGCGCCGGTCGGCGCGAGCCTGGCGCACAAGCTGAATGCAAGCCTGCTGCGGCGGCTTTTTGGCGTGGTCCTGGCACTTGTCGG
>CAYXQV010000011.1:18248-20432 GCA_964467505.1 uncultured Hyphomonadaceae bacterium
TCGCGCAGGAAGGTCATGCCCAGCAATGACTGGGAAAGCCCGTCGCGCAGCACCATCGCTTCGACATTCCTGACCTCGACCCTGCCGATTCTTATCGCTGACAGGTGCACCGAGGCTCCCCTGACCTCGCCGCCGGCTGTGCGGATGCGCCAGGAATAGTCGAGCTGGTCGGGATCCAGCCCGATCCTGCGCGCATCATCATAGGTCAGTGCCACGGTCGAGGCTCCGGTATCGACCATGAACTTGACGGCGCGCCCGTCGACTTCTGCACTGGCCCAGTAATGGCCGTCATCTTCCAGCTTCAGCAGGGCTGCATTGGCTGCAGGTGCGGCGGTTCCACCGGGAATCCCGCTTGTGTGTGCCGGTCTGGCACTTGCCGCCGGCGTCGTGGCAGGCGTCGGTTCCGGTGTGGTGGCGGACTGCATTTCAGGTGCGATGAAACGGCTGACCACAACGGCGCATCCAATGGTGACCGCAACAAAGGCGAGTATGTCAGCAACCTTCATGGTTGGCCTCCCAGCTTGCCCAGATCACGAAGAACCTGCATGCGGCCGGGCAGTTCGGCCATGATGCGTGCCCTGCCGGCCTCGCCCAGCTGCGACCAGCCGCCGATCTCGGAAAGCCTGCGCGCGCAGCCGAGACACAGACCTGTCTGGCCATCCACGGCACAGACCTTGATACAGGGTGTCTTTATCACGGGTTCTGTCATGAAATTGATTCCTGAATCCGTCCATAAGATTTAGAAAGTGCTGACTGGCCAGAAATATTATATTGAACAATCATATGGTGAGCTCGAGGGCTCGGCCGAGTGGAAAGATCAGGGACGAACCGACCCATGTCAATGACGCCTTTTGATGACATCCGGGAACTGATCCACCGGCCCGTTTCGCCGGATCTCGAATGTGCCCGCAAAGTCCATGAGACACTCCTGACCATGGGGCGGGAAGGCGATTTCGGACAGCTCGGAGAGGCTGCCGCCTGGCTAGCGTCCTGGCAGAAGCGTTACCCTCCCAGGGTCGAGAACCCGACACTGGCGATGTTTGCCGGGGCACATGGGCTGGTGGGCGCCGGAGTCTCGCTTTCAGCCGCCAGCGACACGCTCGACCAGGTCGAGGCACTGAGGAACGGACGCGCGCCACTGTCGGCGATTGCTGCGCAGGCAGGTGCGAATGTGCGGGTGTTTGAACTGGCGATCGAGAAACCCACCCCGAATATCGCCGAAGCCCCGGCAATGAGCGAGGCCGATTGCGTTGCCACAATGGCCTACGGGTTCGAGGCCCTGGAAGGCCAGCCCGACCTGCTTGGCATTGGCGTCATCGGAGCCGGCATCGGTACGGCTGCCGCAGCGGTTGCCTGCGCGCTCTATGGCGGATCGGCCGATTACTGGGTGCGCCCCGGACCGGCCACGCCGTCTGTGATCACCCGCAAGCGGACCGAGCTTGTCAACGCGGCGCTGACCCGCCACCGCGGACATATCGAGGATCCCCTCGAAGCGCTTGCACGCCTTGGCGGGCGGGAAATGGCCGCGTGTGCCGGTGCCATCATTGCCGCGCGCCAGCAGGGTGTGCCGGTTCTGCTTGATGGCTTTGCAACGACAATTGCCGCCGGTGTTGTTCATGCAGTGGCTCCCGAGGCGATCTCGCATGTCCTGGCTGCCCACGCGACCGGGCGTCCCGCCCACCAGGCGGCGCTGGAGCGGATTGACCTGAAACCGCTCGTCGAGTTCCAGTTCAGCACCGGCGGCGGCCTTGGATCGGCGACCGCCATTGGTATCCTCAGGACAGCCTGCGCCCCGTTCCTGATGAAGCCTGCAAGTGCGGCAAGTTGACGTTTACGTACGCGTTAACTTGTCAGCGAAATTCGAACGTGTAGGTATTTGATTGTAGAGACACGCAAGAGGACGAGCACCATGAACCTTGAATTCAGCCAGGATGAGATCGCCTTTCGTAACGAGGTGCGCAAGTTCATCGAGGAGAATTACCCCAGAGATGTTGTCGGGAATGTCATGCGAGATGATCTCTCGCGCGAACAGTTCGTCGCCTGGCACAAGGTCCTTGGTGAAAAGGGATGGTCAACACCATCCTGGCCGGTGGAATATGGCGGGACGGGCTGGACGGCGACGCAGAAGTATATCTGGTCGGAAGAAAATGCCCGCGCGGACACGATCATGCCGCTACCCTTTGG
>CAYXQV010000012.1:0-14986 GCA_964467505.1 uncultured Hyphomonadaceae bacterium
GCGCGGGCGATTTCCTGGTTCCACTCATAGAGCGCATTCCAGTTCTCGCGCGCATTCGACATCAGGCCAAGGCGGACGATGACGAGATCACGGGAGGGCACGATCCAGATGGTCTGGCCTTCGTGTCCCTGTGCGGAAAAGGCATCCCATGGCGGGCTCACCGCGCCCTGATCGGGATAGGACGGACCTTCCTGCGGCGTGATCCAGAAACCAGCACCCCAGACATTATGGTCGTCTTCAAGTGAGCCGGTGCGTGCCCAGTCCACCCAGCCTTCTGGCAATAGTCTTTCGCCGTCCCAGACCCCGCCGCGAACGTGCAGATAGCCGAATTTCGCGAAATCGCGCGCCGAGGCCCAGACCAGCGAGCCTCCTAGATAGGTGCCGGCGGCATCGAACTCGATCACGGCGTCCATGCCAAGAGGCGCGAACAGTTCCGTCTGAGCCCAGTCATTGAAGCGTTTTTCCTTCGCCGCGCAATCTGTGACAGGCGAGCTGGCGCCGGCGCGGGCATTGGCGCGGTTGCCCTCCAGCGTGCAGTTGCCCGTCTTCACCACGTCGCCAAGCGCCCAGCCGATCATGTGAAAGCCGGCGGTCGAATAGTTCCATTGCGCGCCGGGTGAATGAACGGGTGCAAGCGTGTCGATGACATGCGAGACGACGTCAAAACGGCCCTTGCCGTACATCATCACGGAGACGTCGTTTTGCGTGACGCTGGGTGCATCGAGTTCGTGATAGTCGAGCCCGTCGGTCATTTCGAGCCACTGGCGCCATGTGATTTCCGCGCGTGGATCGCCTTGCGGCCATGGCCCGGGCATCGGCGTGTCGAGATCGTCGACCAGTGCCTGCACCACGGCGCGCCCGGTCAGGGCATGCGTTATCGACTTGGCCATTGACCATGAGACCTGCCGGGTCGAGTGATCAAAGCCGTCTCGATACGCTTCCGTGACAAGTTTCCCGCCATGGATGATCACGACCGCACGCGTTTCGCCCATCAGGTCAGTCTTTTCGCGTGAGAGGGCTTCATCTATCAGGCGAGAAACTTCGTCTTTGGCGCTAACCGGCAGATCGCCGCTCGCCCAGCCATCGGTCGGCCATTCGACGCCGGCCGGTTGCGACGGATAGGGGGTAAGATCCTGCGCATGCGCCATCCCGGACGCTGCCATCAGCACGCCCGCAAACATGGAAATGAAATGCTTGCGCATCGCCGAGACCTCCCCTTATCGTCAGGCACAAACTTTGGGGCAGGTCATGTCATCCGTCAAAACCATTCTTGTTGTTGCTGTCGTCGTCGGGGCCATTGCGGGCCTTGGCTGGCAGTTCTGGCTCAGGGACCAGCTGGCCTTTGCGCGGCTGGCGACGGCCTATGGCGCCAAGATGGTCTGCTCGTGCCGTTTCGTGGCCGAGCGCGAGATGGACAGTTGCAGGGGTGATTTCACGGTCGACACCAGCCAGTTCGTGTTCGAGGAAGGCACCGACAGGATCGAGGCGAGTGTCCTTGGCGGCCTGGTGTCATCGCGCGCCGTGCACGAGCCCGGGCTTGGCTGCGCAGTGGTGCCCGGCTGAACCGTCAGCGCGGCGCGAACATTTCCCGGTATGGCGCGGCCAGATCGTCGCGGAACATCCCGGCAGGCACGGCGATCACATAGCTGCCTTCGACATAAGGGGCGACCTCATAAGGCGGGAAGAACACGATCAGCCCGCCTGCCTGGCTGGCATCCTCGCCTGCAGACAGCGCGAGGCGTTCAAGGCTTCCCGCATCGCGGCTGACCGTGTCTTCCACATCAAGGCGAAGGTCCCTCGCCGACATGCCCGACACGCCAAGCCGCGCGCTTCGCGCCGCGACGAGGCGCGCACGGACAGGTTCGAGAAGCGCGCGGTAAGCGGCTTCCTCGCTTGCGAAAAGATCGGCAAGGCCCAGTTCGCGACCTTCCGAGCGGTCCCAGATCAGTGTCGAAATGCTGGCATTGGGATGTGCGCCGCCTGTGTAATAGGACACATCGCGCACGAGCGAGATCACCTCTTCGCCGCGCCATGTGACGCGCCAGTCGATCTGGAGTGAATGGGTCGGGGCATTGCCCCCCTGTCCGGCGCCCATGGCTTTCGCCTCGGCTTCGAACGCGTCGAGGTCTTTCTCGCTGGCTTCGGCGATGCGGCGCGAAAGCCTGGCGTCAAAGCCCGCAATCGCCGGGTCATAGGTCACCGACATGCGTGCTGCTGTCGCGTCGCGCGCGGTGTTGCGCAACTCGACGGGGGCGCTGGCGGTGGGGGGGTCGGACGCGGGCTGTAGCGTCGCCTCGTCATCTTCGCCGCTGTCAGAGCCAGGCTCGCCGGCGTCTCCCGCAGGCGTGGCGGCGAGGTCTGGCTCTCCCGCCGGATCAGTGGTGTCACCCGATTGCGGGCTGCCACACGCGGCGAGCATGGCTGCGACAAACAAGGCGGCGAACGGCAGATATTTCATGATGGTGACTATCCCCGAATTCGGCGCCGGGCGCCAGACATCAGCTGAGGTTGAGCAGTTCCGGATCGCCGCCCTGCGCGGTGACATTGTTTGTCGTGACGCGTTCGACGGCAAAGCGCGCAAGGTAATTTGGCCCGCCTGCCTTGGGCCCTGTTCCCGAAAGTCCCTCCCCGCCAAAGGGCTGAACGCCGACCACCGCGCCGGTCACCGAGCGGTTGATATAGGTGTTTCCGACCTTCACCGCGTCCTGCACCTCGCGCCAGAAACTCTCCAGCCTTGAATGGATGCCAAGCGTCAGCCCATAGCCTTTCGCTTCCAGCGCCGCGCCGGTTTCGGCAATATCATCAGGGTCATAGCGCAGGATGTGCAGGACGGGCCCGAAGACTTCGTGTTCAACCTGGTCGAGGCTTTCAAGCTCGATCAGCGCCGGGCCGAAGCCGAAACCGGACTGGCCGATCGTGCCAGCATCGACCTGCCTGATCAGTCTGGCCTGCCGGGACATGCGCTCGACATGCGCGCGCAGCATTTCGCGGGCCTCATGATCGATCACCGGACCAATATCGGTTTCGGGCTGTGCCGGGTCGCCGAGTTGCAGCTGGTCCATCGCCCCGCTGAGGCCTTCAATGAGGCCGTCAGCGCTCGCATGCGGCAGGAACAGCAGGCGCAGGGCCGAGCAGCGCTGTCCCGCCGACCCGAAAGCCGAATGCAGGACATCGTCGATTACCTGTTCACGCAGGGCGGTGGTATCGACGAACATGGCATTCAACCCGCCGGTCTCCGCGATCAGCGGGATGATCGGACCCTCGCGCCCCGCCAGGCTCTTGTTGATGATCCGCGCAGTGGCGGTGCCGCCGGTAAACGCCACACCTCTCGTGCGCGGATCGCCGATCAGGGCAGCGCCAACCGTTTCGCCGCGCCCGGGTAGCAGGTGCAGCGCATCGGCCGGCAAGCCTGCCTTATGGAAAAGGCGAACGGCCTCAGCGGCAATCAGCGGGCTTTGCTCGGCGGGCTTGGCAACCACGGTGTTGCCAGCACCGAGCGCGGCGGCGATCTGGCCGGTAAAGATGGCAAGCGGGAAGTTCCAGGGCGAGATGCAGGCAAACACGCCGCGACCATGCAGCGAGATATGGTTGGTCTCGCCAGCCGGGCCGGGCAGGCGGGTCTGGCCTTCGAATTTGCGCTCGGCTTCATTTGCGTAGAAGCGGCAGAAATCGACCGCCTCGCGCACTTCGTCAATGCCATCCTGAAGTGTCTTGCCGGTCTCGCGCGCCATCAGGGCGATCAGCCTTGGCGCATTGCCTTCGAGCACATCGCCCATGGCGCGAAGGTGGGTTGCGCGGGCTGCTCCGCCCGCATTGTCCCATTCGCGCTGGAAAGCTGCGGCCGCAGCCATGGCGCGGTCAATCTCTTCCCGGGACGCTTCGCGCACCGTTCCGACGATGGTTTGCGTCTCATAGGGCACACGCAGCGCGGCGCCGTCAGCGGTGTGGGCCTTGCCGGAAATGATCGGGCCGGCCGCGATCACCGGACCGTCGCGAAACAGCTTCACACTGTCGCGTAACTGTGCGCGCGTTTCGGCTTGCGAAAGGTCAAGCCCCATGGAGTTGCGGCGCTCCGGACCGTAAAGACGCGGCGGTGTCGGGATTTGCGGATGGCGGCGCGGGCCGGCTTCCAGCCGGGCGATCGGGTCGGGCACGACCTCTTCGACGGGCACTTCAGGGTCGAGAAAAGTGTGCACAAAGCTGGTATTGGCGCCGTTCTCCAGGAGCCTGCGGACAAGATAGGGCAGCAGGTCCTCATGCGCGCCGACAGGCGCATAGACGCGAACCTTCCTGCCGGCCTGCGCTGCATCATAGAGCGCTTCGCCCATGCCATGCAGGCGCTGGAACTCGAAGGCGGGGGCGCCGGCCTTTGCGGCCATGATGTCGACAGCGGCCAGCGAATGGGCATTGTGCGTGGCGAACTGCGGATAAAGGTCCGGCGCGGCGTCCAGCATCGCTTTCGCGCAGGCCAGATAGGACAGGTCCGTGCCGGATTTGGTGGTGAAAACCGGAAAATTCGCAAAACCCATGATATGAGCATGCTTGATCTCGGTGTCCCAATAGGCGCCCTTGACCAGGCGCACCATGAAGCGCCGCCCGGTCTGGCGCGCGAGACGAGCCAGCATGCCGATCACGCCGAGCGCGCGTTTCTGGTAGGCCTGCACGGCGAGGCCAAGGCCGCTCCAGCCTTCGAGCGAAGGCTCGCGGGCGAGCCGTTCGAAAATCTTCAGCGAAATGACCAGCCGGTCAGCCTCCTCGGCATCAAGGCACAGGTTGATGTTCGCCTTCGCCGCCTGCTCGCACAGCGCCACGATGCGCGGATACAGCTGCGCCATGACGCGCACCTCGTGCACGGCCTCGTAGCGCGGGTGCAGAGCGGTGAGCTTGACCGAGATACCCGAGGCGTCTTCCGGGCTCATCGCAGGGTCCTTGACTGCGGCTATTGCGGCAATCGCGCCCTCATATGCGGCCATATAGCGCTCGGCATCGCCGGCTGTCCGCGCGCCTTCGCCGAGCATGTCAAAGCTGAAATGGGCGGCCTCACCAGCCTTGCGCATCCGGTCGCCACGCTGCAGCGCCGCTTCGACATCGCGCCCGAGAACAAATTGCTCGCCCATGATCCGCATCGCCTGAAGCATGGCGGCGCGGATCACCGGCTCGCCGCTCTCACGGATCAGGCCGGAAAGAAAATTTCCGGGGCCTTTCGCGGTTGTACCGGGCGGTGAGCCAATGACGCGGCCGGTCAGCATCAGGCCCCATGTCGAGGCATTGACCAGCCAGCTGTCAGACTGTCCGGCATGCGCGCCCCAGTCGCCGGAGCGGATCTTCTCCGCGATCAGGTCATCACGCGTGGCGGCATCGGGCACACGCAACAGCGCTTCGGCAAGGCACATCAGGGCAAGCCCCTCGGAGTTGGAAAGCCCGAATTCCTCCAGGAAACTCTCCATCATGCCCTTGCGCCGGCCATGCCTGCGGGCGATTTCGACAAGCTCGCGGCCACGCCGCAAAGCCTGAATTCGCGCCTCACCGGATATAGGCAGGTCGGCGAGCAGCGCCTCGACATGACGCTCCTCGTCAATGAATTTGTAGGCGTCCAGCGCGTCCCAGTCCGTAGCGTCGGAAAGTGTTGAAAGGGGCATGGTCTTCTCCGGTCTGGTTGTTTCCTAGATGCATTGTCTGCCCGCCTGCATCAAGCTTGCGCGATCATTCCGGGGCTTTACCTGCCGCGCGCACCGCGCCACTTATGCGTGACATTTGGGCGGCGGGCCCTGAGGAGCAGTGATGAAGATCATGCTGATCACCGATGCCTGGGATCCCCAGGTCAACGGCGTTGTGCGGACAATGAAACGGGTCATCGCTGAAACCGAAAGGATGGGCCATGAATGGGAAGTGGTTTCGCCAGCTGACGGTTTTCCGACAATCCCGCTGCCGACCTATAGCGAGATCAAGCTTGCTTTTTTCGCGCGTCGCAAGATCGAGGAACGGTTTCACGAGTTCGAGCCCGATGCTGTGCACATCGCCACGGAAGGTACGCTGGGCATGGCCGGCCGGGCAATGTGTTTGCGGCTGAAGCATCCTTTCTCGACAGCCTATCACACACGGTTTCCCGAATATGTCTCGGCCCGCTTTCCTGTGCCCGTGGCCTGGGGCTACCGTTTCGTGCGCTGGTTCCACAAGTTTTCCGGCAAGGTGATGGTGCCCACGCCGAGCATGGTGACCGAACTGGAGGGACGCAATTTCCGCAATACGGTGGCCTGGACGCGCGGGGTGGACACCGAACATTTCCACCCGTCCTGGCGGATCGAGCAGGGGGCACCGGGCGACCCGTTCGAGGGCTGCGAGCGACCGGTCTTCCTCAATGTCGGGCGCGTCGCGGTGGAAAAGAACATCGAAGCCTTCCTCCAGCTCGATCTGCCCGGCTCGAAAGCCGTGGTTGGCGAAGGCCCGCAGCTCGGCGAGCTGCGCAAGAAATATCCCGACGTGAAATTTACCGGGGCGATGTTCGCAGACGACCTGTCGCGTCATTTTGCCAGCGCCGACGTCTTCGTCTTTCCCAGCCTGACCGACACGTTCGGCCTTGTGGTGCTGGAAGCCATGGCCTCCGGTGTGCCGGTGGCGGCCTATGATGCGACGGGGCCACGCGATGTCATTCCGGGCTCGGGCGCCGGGCTGATTGCGCCGATTGATGGCGACCTGGCCGCGGCAGCGGTTGAATGCCTCGACCTGTCGCGCGCGCGCTGCCGGGAATATGCCGAGACCTACTCCTGGCAGGCCTGTGCGCAGGCCTTTGTCGAGAACCTCCAGCCCTTGCCGGCGCCTGAACGCAAGCGATTCTGGCAACGTATCCGGTTAAGACGGCGCAAGAAGACGATCGAAGCCTGATCCGCGCGGATCACAGCGGCTGGAAATCGAGGTGGTTGCCGCATCAAGGGCAGCTTCAGGGCTCGAATAACCCGATCACCGGCACATGGTCCGATGGCTTCTTCAGCTCGCGTGCCTTGCGGTAGATTTCGACCCCGGTGAGCTGGTCGGCTGCCTGCGGACTGCAAAGGAGATGGTCGATCCTGATGCCGTGATCCTTGGCCCAGGCGCCGCCCTGATAGTCCCAGAATGTATACTGATGGGCGCGAGCGTCCATCGTCTCGAACGCTTCTGTATAGCCGAGCCATTGGATCTTGCGAAAGGCCGCGCGGGTCTGTGGCAGGCCCAGGGCATCATCGGCCCATGCCGACATGTCCCAGCAGTCCTCGTCGCGCGGGATGCAGTTGTAGTCGCCGGCAAGCACGAAGGCCTCTTCCAGCGCGAGGCGGTCGCTGGCATGCGCGGCCAACCGCTCCATCCAGGCCAGCTTGTAGTCATATTTCGGACCCGGCGCCGGGTTGCCGTTTGGCAGGTAGAGCGAGGCGACGCGTATCGGATGGGGGCCTGCAACAACCGCTTCGATATAGCGTGCCTGGTCATCTTCCGGGTCACCTGGCAGGCCCTTTTCGACATCCTCCAGGGGGTGTTTCGACAACAGCGCCACACCATTATAGGTCTTCTGGCCATGAACGGCGCAGTTCCACCCGGCCTCCTCCAGTTCGAGCCAGGGGAAGGCGTCATCCTCGCATTTGAGTTCCTGCAGGGCGACAACATCGCAGCCGATCGCGTCGAGCACGTCCATCACGGTGGGCAGGCGTGCCTTGATCGAGTTCACGTTCCAGGTGGCAATTCTCATGGCGCAACCGATAATCGCCTTTCAAGGGCTTGGCCAGCCGTCACGGCGCAGACGCCGGCCCGCAGGTAATTTCGCAAGGGCCGGGCTGCCATAACGCTGTTTCGAAGGCTGGCAGAAAACCGCCCTATCGTGCGCCGTCCTCGAAGGCTGCCAGTGCCCATTCGGCGAAATCGGCTAGGTTGCCACCGGTAAAGAGAAATCCGCCGCATCCGGCTGCGTGGGCGGCGTCAAGATCGGCCGGCTTGTCACCGATCAGGAAGCTCGCTTCGCGCCGGATCGGCAGGTCCGCCATTGCCCTGAGCAGCATGCCGGGCCTCGGCTTGCGGTCGGGACTGTCCTTTCGGTAGGGCGCAACATTGCCATCGGGGTGATAGGGGCAATGATAGATCCGGTCGATCCGGGCGCCCTGGAGGTCAAGCTCGGTGAGGATATGGTCGTGGACGGCCTGCATCTGCGCCTCGGTATAGAGACCGTAAGCGATGCCGGTCTGGTTGGTGACGACAATGACGTACCAGCCGCGCGCGTTGAAGTTGCGTATGGTCTGGCTGGCGCCCTCGACCCATTCGACATCCTCGATGCGGGCGACATAACCCTTGTCGACATTGATGACCCCGTCACGGTCAAGAAAGAGAGCCGGGCGCATATCGTTCATTCCCCACGCCTTAGGCTGACGGGCCCGGCAGTTCCAGTCACGACTTGTAACTGTGCCCGAGACTGGACGTCAGGTTGAAAAGCTGGTCTCTCAATCTGCGGGAGCAAGGGAAGGCTCCTTCAATGGCCACTGGGAGGGCAAAACCATGGAACAATTTCTACCACTCATCCTGAGTGCAGTCGGCGGCACCGTGCTGGGTCCGATCATTTCGAAAGTCGCCGGCGGCTCGGGTGCGGGCGGCATAATCGGCGGGATCATTGGCGGCATAGGCGGCCATTTTGGGGCCGACGCAGCCGGCATTTCAGGGCTTCTTGGCTCAGGCATAATGGGTCACATCCAGAGCCTGCTTGAAGGCGGCGTCGGCGGCGGCGTGCTCGGTGCGGTGCTCGGTATGGTGATGAAGTCGCGCGGCTGATTGCGGTCTTGCAGGCACCTGTCTGCGAACTGGAAACTGACGGGCGGTTCCGAAAAGGGATCGCCCGTTTTTCATTCGGCTGCCGCTTCGACAGCGCCGGGCAGTTCCTCGCGATTGGCCCGGATGCCCAATACCAGCGGGACAAGCGCAAGCGCCGTCAGCACCGCTGCCAGCAGGAAGGCTGCGCCGGGGAAGTGTATCGGTGCGCCAGCGGCGGAGAAATGGTGCAGGGTCTGCGTCATCAGGATCGGCGAGATGATGATCGCCAGCGCATTGAGGCTGGCCACGGCGCCGTGCAACTCGCCCTGCGCATCGCGGGGGGTCAGGTTCGAGGTGATGGTACTGACGGCCGGGTTCGCGACGCCCCCGAGAGCCGACAGCGGAATGATCATGTAGACCAGCCACGGCGCGAAGGCGAAAGCGAAGGCCGTCAGCGCGAACACATTCACGACATAGCCGAAAACAGCCGTACGCACCGGGCCGAACCGCTTGATGACCGGTCCCATCAACACCGCCTGGACGATCGCAGCGCCGACGCCGACAAGCGCCAGCGACAGCCCTATTTCACCCGAACCCCAGCCATAGCGGATCTCCCCATGGAAGTTCCAGGTCGAGGGATAGACCGAGTGGGCCAGGGCGAAAACACCGCCGGCGACGATGAACCAGACGATTTTCGGCAGGCGCGCGAAGTGGCGCAAGGCGCCGAAGGGGTTGGCTCGCGCAAGGCTGAAACGGCGCCTGTCAGCGCGTCGCAGGCTTTCTGGCAGGACGAATGCGCCGTAGAGGAAATTGGCGAATGCAAAACCCGCCGCAGCGAAGAAGGGTGCGCGCGTGTCGATCATCCCCAGCAGGCCGCCCAGTGCCGGCCCAAGGATGAACCCGATCCCGAAGGCTGCGCCAAGCATGCCGAAGGCCTTGCCGCGCGCGTCCGGGTCGGTTGTGTCGGCGATATAGGCATTGGCCGTGGAAAAAGTCGCTGATGACAGCCCCGAAAGGGCCCGGCCAAGGAACAACAGCCAGATCGAATGGGCAAAGCCCATGATCAGGAAGTCGATGCCAAGCGTTGCGATGGAGGCGAGCAGGACAGGGCGTCGCCCGAACCTGTCCGACAGCCCGCCAAGGGTCGGCATGGCGAGGAAATTGGTCAGCGCGAATGTCATTGTCAGAAGGCCGCCCCAGACCACAGCCTGCTCGCCTTCAAGCCCTGTCAGCTCCTTGATCAGCTCCGGCATGACCGGGACGATCAGGCCAAAGCCGAGCATGTCGAGCGTGACGCAGACAATGACGAAGAAAAAGGCGTTCCTGCCGCCCTTGCGCGGCGTCTCATCTGTGTCGTTCGATGTCCGGTCTGCCTGTGTCACCTGCGCGATGTGCGCTGCGGGCTCGCGCGCGTCAACTTAATTGGCTGCGGCTTTGTGCGCCTGGGAAAAGGCAAAGAACTGGAAGCCGAAAAAGCTGACCCACATGGACGTGGCAATACCGGCGCTGGCGGCGAGGGGTGGCCAGAGCCCGGAAAACAGCGTCAGGGCAAGCACGAAGACGAGATAATTGGTCAGCGCGGCGGCTGCGGCGATCATCGCGTAGCGGACCGCCTCGCCGGCCTGGCTGCGCCCGGATGCCCCGAAAGTGTAGCGCCGGTTCAGTCTCCAGGCACACAGCATGGCGAGCGGAAGGGAAAGTGCGCGCGCGGCGAACGGTTCCAGGCCAAGCGCGATCAGTGCCTGCATTCCACCGATATCGACGCCCGCAGCGATTACCCCGACGATCAGGAACCGCCGGAGCTTTTCAAGCTGGAAGCGAAGCAGTTCCCGGCTCATTGCGGTGTGTCGAGTGCCGGGTAGCTGAGGAATACGGCTCGCTTCGCCTCGATCCGCGCGCGCGCCAGGCTGTCGAGGATCAGGCCGCAGACCACAGCCATCACGCCGATTATGGCGATACCTGTTGACAGGATCGCGGTCGGAAAGCGCGGCACCAGGCCGGTCTGGAAATAGGTGATGAAAAGCGGGGCTGACAGTGCCGTGGCAGTCAGCGTCAGCATCAGCCCGATAAGGCCGAAAAATGCGAGAGGGCGGGTTTCCTTCATCAACAGCGCGAACATGCCGAGAATGCGCAGCCCATCGCGAAACGTGTTGAGCTTCGAGGGGCTGTCTTCGGGTCGCATTCCGTATCGTGTCGGGCGCTCCAGCGTTGGGATGCCGAGCTGGCTGGCATGAACCGACATTTCCGTCTCGATCTCGAAGCCGGCCGAGGTGGCAGGAAAGCTCTTGACGAAACGGCGCGTGAACACGCGGTATCCCGACAGGATGTCGGTGAACTCGCGACCGAAGATCTGGTTGTAAAGCAGGTTGAACATGCGGTTGCCGAAGGCATGCCCGCCGCGCCCGGCATTGCGTGTGACATCGGCGCGGGTGCCCACGACCATGTCGACGTGGTTCTTCAGTAGCAACTCCACCAGCGTTGGCGCCATGGACGCGTCATAAGTGCCGTCACCATCGGCCATGACATAGATATCAGCCTCGATATCGGCAAAGATGCGCCGCACGACGTGGCCCTTGCCCTGTCGGGTTTCACGCCGCACGGTCGCGCCGGCGCGCGCAGCGATCTGTGCGGTCGCATCCGATGAATTGTTGTCGTAGACATAGATGTCAGCGCCCGGCAGTGCGGCGCGGAAACCGGCCACGACATCGCCAATCGTGGCAGCTTCATTATAACAAGGGATTGTCACCGCGATGCGTGGCCGTGCGGCCGCGAGCGTCTGCGGCGTGTGCGTGTCGCGAGCGTCAAGGATCGTCATGGGTGCGCGAAGCCTTTCGTAACCTCCCTATGGCATAGCTGCACAGGCTTAAAAGAGTTGTAACACCGGGCACTTGTGTCCGGGGCGGGACTGTCAAGGGGTATATTGCGCATGCACGATACGCGTTTCGACTGGCGGCCGGGTCTTGCCCTGATCGGGCTGGTTCTGGTGATCTGGCTGACGAAATATGGCGAGCTTTCCACTGGCGTCATGCCTGGCAATGACGACATGATGCGGTTGTCCCAGGTCAGGGATCTCCTCGCCGGGCAGGGCTGGTACGATGTTGACCAGTCGCGCTTGGTCACGCCGGAGGGCGGCGCGATGCACTGGTCGCGGATCCCGGACCTGTTCATGGCGGCGATCATTGTCATGCTCACACCGCTGCTGGGTGCAGGCGCGAGCGAAACCGTCGCGCTGATGGCCTGGCCGATGGCGCTGCTTACCGTGACGCTGGTGATGATCATGACCATCATGCAGCGTCTTGGTGCCGGAACGCTGGGCGCTGCGATCGCTGTCTTCTTCTATGTCGTCTCGAAGTCTGTCACCCAGTTCTGGCCGGGACGGATTGACCATCACGGGCTCGAAATCATGTTGGTGACGGTTGCCATGGCAGCGCTGTTGTCGCCGCGGGCAGGCCGGTGGTCAGGCGCGCTGGCAGGCGTGAGCGTTGCGGCAATGATCGGCGTGGCGATCGAGAGCCTGCCCTATGCCGGCGCGCTGATTGCCTTCGCCGGCATTCTCTGGGTCATCCGGGCCGAGCGTGAAGCGCCGCGACTCTTCGGCTTTGGCGCCGGCGCGAGCCTGGCGGCGCTGGCGCTTTACGTTCTGGATGCGCCCGGGCCGGGTGCGGGGCGGGCCGTGTGCGATGCGTTTGGCAATTTCCACCTCGCCGCGCTGTTGGCGGGTGGGGCTAGCCTGGCCAGCCTGTCGGTGATGCCTGCTGCTGCGTTGGCGAACTGGCAGCGGCGCCTTGTCGGCGGCGGCCTTGCCGGGCTTGCGACACTGGTCATTTCGGGTCTTGTCGCGCCGGGGTGCCTTGCCTCGCCCTATGCCGGTCTGGATGGCGAGGCTGCGCGCAACTGGCTTGCGAATGTGAGCGAGGCGCGCAACATCTTCGCGCTGGCAAATGGCAATCGCGTGATGGCATTTTCCGATATGGGATTCGCGCTTGCCGGGCTTGTCGCTTCTTTCTGGCTGGTTCGCAGCGCACCGCCGGGCGAGCGTGCGGGATGGGCCCTGCTTGCCGTGCTCCTGCTGCTGGCCACCGCAGTGATGGCCTGGCAGGTGCGAGGGTATCTCTTTGCCCACATGTTTGCCGCGCTGGCGGCTGGCGGGCTCACCGCACGCGGCTTTGACCGCTGGCGACGGGTAGGTGGGCCGCGCGCCTTGCTGGCGGCCGCCGCCATTGCGTGCCTCGTGGCGCCGACAGGCTGGGAGCTTGTGGCCCGCAAACTGTTTGCCCAGCCGCCGGTCGCTGGCGAGGACGCCATCGACTATACCAATGTCTGCCGCGAGCCGGCCGCTTACGAGACGCTGGCCAGCCTGCCTGCTGGCCGTGTCATCGCTCCGATTGACCTTGGAACCTCCATTCTCGTGCGCACGCATCATTCGGTCTTCGCTGCGCCCTATCACCGCAATGGACGCGGGATCGGCCAGGTGACACGGATTTTCATGGACGCGCCCGGGAAGGCGCATGGAGCGATCACGGCGCTGGAGGCGGACTATTTCGTGTTCTGCCAGGGTCTCAACGAGTTCAACCACTACGCGGCCAAAGCGCCGGCAAGCCTCGCGCAGCGTCTCCAGGATGGCGATATTCCCGCTTGGCTCGAACCAGCCGACGGGCTCGGCGAGAGCGACGGGGTCGTGCGGGTCTATCATGTCCGCGAGATGGCAGGCGGAGGCGATATCTCTTGACGCCGCCTGCCAGCGCGCGCCAAACGGGACCATGTCAACCCTCAATGATCCCTGCGCGATCGCCGATGCACTCGAGGAAGCTTATGATGCGGCAGTCGCGCGTCTGAGGTCCGCTCTTGAAGCCTTCTTGAGGGAAGGTGTGACCCCTGATGCCGGCCTGCGGCGCGGGCGTGCCTTCTGTTATCCCGAGCTGGTCATCCGCTATATGCCTGACGCTCCCCCGCCGCCGATCTCGCGCGCCTTCGGGAAGATGTCGGAAGCCGGGCTCTACGCAACGACAATCACCCGCCCGGCGCTTTTCCGCGACTATATCATCGAGCAGCTCAAGCCGCTTCTGGATGACTATGTTGTCGAAGTCGAAGTGCGCCCATCGGCGAGCGAGATCCCATATCCTTATGTCTGGGATCCAAGGGAAGCGGCGGGTCTGGACTCCATTTCTCCGGCCGAGCTTGCGCGTTGGTTCCCGGCGCCAACGCTGGGCGATGTCGGCGACGAAGTGGCCGATGGCGAGCTGTTTTCGCCGGGTGAGAAAAGACCGCTTGCCCTGTTCGATGCGCTGCGGGTCGATTTTTCGCTCAAGCGGCTGGAGCACTATACCGGCTCCCGCGTCGAGGACGTGCAGCCCTACCTGCTGTTCACCAACTATCACCGTTATGTCGACGCCTTTGTCAGCTGGGCGATCGAGCAGATCGGCGAGGCCAATGGCTACAAGGCCCTTGCCGCGCCGGGCGGGGTCCTGATCGAGAGCGATGCCCCCGATGCGCGCGAACGGATCGATGCGGCGCCCTGGCGGCGGTTCCAGATGCCGGCCTATCACCTGATCCGCGAGAATGGGCCGGGTATCACGCTGGTCAATATCGGTGTTGGTCCATCCAACGCGAAGACGATCACCGACCATCTTGCCGTGCTGCGCCCACAATGCTGGATCATGGTCGGCCATTGCGGAGGGCTCAGGCACTCGCAGGCCATCGGCGATTATGTGCTGGCCCATGCCTATATGCGCGACGACCATGTGCTTGATGCGGTGCTGCCGCCGGACATTCCGGTGCCACCGATTGCAGAAGTGCAGGTCGCGCTGCAGGAGGCGGCCGCCGAAATCACCGGGGAAAGCGGCGAAGGCCTCAAAAGGCGGCTGCGCACCGGCACCGTGGTAACGGTGGATGACCGTAACTGGGAGCTGAGATTTTCCGACAGCGCGCGCCGGTTCAACAAGTCCCGGGCGATTGCGATCGATATGGAGAGCGCCACGATTGCCGCCAACGGGTTCCGGCTTCGCGTGCCCTATGGCGTGCTGCTGTGCGTTTCCGACAAGCCGCTGCATGGCGAGCTCAAGCTTCCGGGGGCTGCAAACCGCTTCTATGAGCGCGCGATTGGCGAGCATATCCGGATCGGCATCGCGACGCTGGAAAAACTCGCCCAGGATGGCGGGGCGAAGCTGCATTCGCGCAAGCTGCGTGCCTTTGATGAACCCCCATTCAGGTGAGCGGCCATGGA
>CAYXQV010000012.1:15086-20315 GCA_964467505.1 uncultured Hyphomonadaceae bacterium
GACACACCCATGACCGACCGCATCATCACACTCGAAGGTGTTCGCAATTTCCGCGATTTCGGCGGCTATGAAACCGCCAATGGCGGGTGCATCCGCCGCAATCTCCTGTTTCGCTCCGGGCACCACGCAGAAGCGAGCCAGACGGATATCGAAACCATGGACGCGCTGTCGATCGTCTTTCAGGCCGACCTGCGCCGCCCGGATGAGCGCGAGCGCCAGGTCGCAAGGTGGCAGCCTGCCGAAATCCTCACCCATGATGGCGGGCGCGAGACCCAGAGCCCGCATATCCAGTTCCTCTCGCGCATCGAGGCGAGCGCTGAAGAGGCCGACAACTGGATGAATGACTATTACAAGACCGCGCCTTTCCGCCCGCATCATGTCGAGCTTTTTTCCGGCTGGTTCGACAGGCTGGCCGGGCTTGAGGGAAATGAAGCGGCGCTGGTCAACTGCGCGGCCGGCAAGGATCGCACCGGCATCCTGTGCGCCCTGACAAAACACGTCCTGGGTGTCAGCGACGGGGATATTCTCGCCGATTACGAACTGACCAACCTCGCGGTGGACATCGATGCGCGCCTGCCCGATGCACAGGCCTATTTCAACGACATGCTGGGGCGTGAATATCCTGCGGATGTCTACCGCCCGTTCATGGGCGTTCGCGGGCGATACCTGCGAACCGCCTTTGCCGCAATCGAAGCCGAAGCCGGCAGTCTGGATGCCTATCTCGACGACACGATCGGGTTGACCAGCACCCAGCGCGCAGACCTGAAGGCCCGCCTCGTGGAGGCTGTCTAGAGGGCGCAGATTGGCGGATTCGTCGCGACGCAGGCAGGGTTGGTTGAGCGGGAAAGCGGGAGATGTTGCGCAAACTGTCACACGTGATCGCCCGGAGTTTCGACACACCACGGGCAATATTTGCCGCGCGGACCAGCGTTTTCTTGCTGACAGTCATCGCGCTTGCCGGCTGCGCGCTTGCCGGCGCCTGGCTGGCCGCGCAGCCGCAATGGCCCGCATGGCTGAACCTTGCGATGTTCCTGCTTGCGATCCTTTCCGGTTTGCTGGTCGCACAGTTTCTTTATCGTATCGACGCCGATCTGGCCCAGTGGCGGCGTGACCTGCGGGCTGCGGATGTCTTCAGGCGCGTGCAGCGGGGCGAGCCGGCGAGTTTCTGCCTTTACCTGCGTCCGTTTGCGTCGACGGACGCGCTGGAGACGTATATCGCGCAGCCCATCCTGGGTGGTGGACGCAGCGGCATGGTCGCGACCGAGCGTCTCGAATTCGAAACCCAGCTTGAGCGGGCCGCCCGGTCAATCGGGCCTCTTGTTGCGCTCGGCCAGCCGCTTGAACATGAAGGCGCCGGCCGCATCAGGGTGCGCGACGATGAATGGCAAGACGCGATCCATGTCCTTATGGATGCCGCCAGGCTGATTGTGTTGCTGCCTGCGGCGCAGCCGGGCACATTGTGGGAAGTTCGTGAGTTGCTGGCGCGCGGGCATATCGGCAAGACCGTGATCATTGACCCGCCCAACACGGGTTCCGCGCGCGCCGACTACGATCCTGCAGCGCGCTGGCAGGATGTCAGGCTCGCCTTTGCCCGCGCCGGCCATGCCCTTCCTGATGACGACACGAACGGCCTGATCGTGTATTTCGGCGCGCGCCACAAGTCGCCGAGCGCCATTCGCGCGCTCAGGCTTGACGCAGTGCCAGTTATGCGATCCTTCTTGATGAGTGCCTTGCACGCAGCCTGACGTTTTGGGCCAGATGGGGGACTGTCAATGCGGGGAATTTCAAGTGCAGTGCTCTCCATGGCGGCGATGGCACTTTCCAGCCTGACGACTTATCTCACCTTCTTCGACTCTCGCTACACGCTCACAGTCGCGGTTGCCAGCGTGTCGGTCGCCATACAGTCAGGCGGCAGCAGCGATGGCGAGGGCCGCCGGACAGCGAGCTATCGCTACTGGCCAACGACAACCATGATCTTCTCCAATCGCGGCACGCGGCCGGTCGTCCTGACCGATATCCAATTGGTGCGATCGACCGAACGCGACAAATGCGTGGCTGGGGAAAAAGCGTGGGACACCCGCATCGATCCGATGATCATCGAACCGGGAACAGTGCGCGACCTGACCGTTGAATTCGAACTGCCGCGTATTGATCTCGTCGCCACCGGCGAGCAGGCTTTCCAGCCGCAGGGTGATACGTCGCTATGGTGCGTGCAATGGGTCGTTTTCGATCCGAATGGCCAGCGGCGCGAGCCGGTGACGGAATTCTTCACCCTTACGCGTGGGTTCGAGCCACCTGAAACGCCGGGTGAGCGGCCCGATGCGACCGTTTCATTGGATTATCCGCAAGGTCCCGAGACGGTGGTTGCAAGAGGTCTCTTCTGACGATCATTTTAGCAGGCTTTCTGAAAAACCCGTCTCCAGGTTTTCCTCGCCTGTCTGAAGACAGTCCTTCCCATCCCGGACCTGATCCGGGGTCTCGCACGTGCGGGCCGGAAACAGGCAGATCCCGGGTCAATCCCGGGACAGTCGGACGTCCGGGGTCGTTTCAGAAACAGTCCCTTTGCGAACGAAAGACCTGCGCCGGAACAACTGACTGAATTGCCAGGCCACGGAACCGCCAGGGCGACGTGAAACGACGCGCCGGGTGCTTTCAGTTCCGGATTTCCGGTTTCAGGCGGTATTGGCCTGCATCGGATGGTTCGAACATCTGCGAGATGTCGGGGTGGCTGACGGGTGTGTTGCTGTCATCGGGCTCAAGATTCTGCTCCGACACGTAAGCGATATAATGGGTTCGGTCATTCTCTGCGAAAAGGTGGTAATAGGGCTGGTCCTTGCGCGGGCGCACCTCCTCCGGGATCGACTGATACCATTCCTCGGAATTGTCGAATTGCGGATCGACATCGAAGATGACGCCGCGAAACGGGAAGAAACGGTGCTTTACCACCTGGCCGATCTGGAACTTCGCTACACGCATGGGCATCACCGCATTCTGGAACTCGCGACCGGGGGCCGTCGCCACAACCTGCGCATCTGCCGGTCGGCCAAGGCCGAGTTGGCGCGCAATCGTCTTCAGAAATCGCGAAGGTCTACTCATAATCCAATCTTGTGCTACAGCTTTCGCCAGCAAACAAGATTTGGGCACCATCATGGCGTCTGCAAAACCTCGCCCGCAGCGCGCGCGCAGGCCGGACGGGAAGAGAACATCAAACGCGCCGCTCTATGGAGCGGTTGATCTCGGCACGAACAATTGCCGACTGTTGATTGCCGAGCCCAGCGGCAGCAGCTTCCGTGTCGTCGACTCCCATTCGCAGATCGCGCGGCTCGGGGAGGGGCTCTACAGCACCGGGCGGCTTTCGGATGCGGCAATGGATCGCGCCCTTGATGCGCTCGCCAAGATCCAGTCCAAGCTGAAAGCCCGGCGCGTGGCCCATGTGCGCTGCATCGCGACCGAAGCGTGCCGGCGTGCCGAGAATGGCGGTGAATTCATTGCCCGCGTGCGCGAGCAGACCGGCCTCAGCTTCCGGGTGATCGGCCCCGGCGAGGAGGCGCGCCTTGCCATGCTCGGCTGCCACGACCTGATCGCAGACGAGGCAGAACATGTTCTCGTCATCGATGTCGGCGGCGGCTCGACGGAAC
The DNA here is from genome assembly GCA_964467505.1 of uncultured Hyphomonadaceae bacterium. Taxonomy (GTDB): domain Bacteria; phylum Pseudomonadota; class Alphaproteobacteria; order Caulobacterales; family Hyphomonadaceae; genus UBA5336. The sequence continues at coordinate 18,725 of CAYXQV010000012.1, forward strand.
TGTCGCTGGTCGATGTGTCGGCTGTTGCAGATGCGGGAGACATCCGGACTCTGGCACGTGCCAGGGCGATCCGCCACTGGGTGTCGATGCCGCTCGGCGTCGTCACCCTTTCGGAAGCCTTTGCCCATATCGAGGATGAGGAGGCCGGCTATCTCGCGATGCGCGCCCATGCGAGCGATATCCTCTCAGGCTGGAAGCGCCGGCCCGATGTGCTGCAAGCGCTCGACGGCGGACCGTCCCATCTCATCGGAACCTCGGGCACGGTGACCTGTCTTGCCGGAGTTCATCTTGGCCTGCAGCGCTATCGACGCGATGCCGTGGACGGCGCGTGGATGACGCGCGCATCTGCGCTGGCGGCGATCGGGCGGCTGCGCGTCGTGGGCCTGCAAGGCCGGGCGAGGCTTCCGACCATCGGACCGGAGCGGGCCGGTCTCATGCTTTCAGGCTGTGCAATCATCGATGCAGCATGGGAGCTGTATCCCAGCGAACGGCTGCGCGTGGCTGACCGGGGCCTTCGCGAGGGGCTCCTGCTGACCATGATCTATGGTCCTTCGCGTTCGAAACGCCGGAGCAGGCGGCGCCAGGCTGGCGCTGCACCAGCCACAAGGGAGGCACCGGCGAATGACGGATGACGGAAAACGCCGCTGGAAAGGGCCGAAGGGGCCGGCGCGCACCTCATCGGGCCGGCAATTGAATGCGCGCAAGGTCACGGCTCATAATGCGGCCAGTGAAAGCTCGAAACGCTGGATCGAGCGCCAGCTGGCAGACCCCTATGTGCGCGAGGCAAAGGCGGCCGGCTACCGCTCGCGCGCGGCGTTCAAGCTGCTTGAATTGAACGAGAAGGCGGGCTTGTTGCGGGCTGGCCAGCGGGTGGTCGATCTTGGCTGCGCGCCCGGCGGCTGGTTGCAGGTGGCACTGGAAAAAGGCGCGCGTGAAGTGGTCGCGATTGACCTGTTGGCCGTCGAACCGCTGGCGGGGGTGCATATCATCGAGGGCGACATCAACGCACCTGAAGACGTGGCCCGGATGATGGAGGGCCTCAGCGGCGCGCCCGACCTTGTCCTTTCCGACATGGCTGCCAATACGACAGGCCACAAGCAGACCGACCATCTGCGAACCGTGGCCCTGGCCGAGATGGCGCTTGGTTTCGCCCTCGACCATCTTGTCAGGGGCGGGGGCTTTGTCTCCAAAGTCTTCCAGGGCGGGGCCACACAGGATGTGCTGGAAAGGCTGAAGGCGAATTTCGCCGAGGTGAAACACATCAAGCCGCCGGCAAGCCGCGCCGGCTCGCCGGAGATCTATGTGGTGGCCAACGGGTTTTACGGGCGTTGAGCAGGCCTCATGCCGGCTTGCGGTACCAGCCGGGCAGCGCATATTCCATGCCTAGGTCGCGCGCGACCGCCTCATGGGTGATCCTGCCTTCGGCCACTGTCAGTCCGCGAGCAAGATGCGGGTCGGAATTTATCGCGTCCTGCGTGCCCTTTTCTGCAAGCGCCATGATGAAGCGCAGGGTCGCATTGTTCAGCGCATAGGTTGACGTGCGCGGCACCGCGCCCGGCATGTTGGCGACACAATAATGCACCACTTCGTC
>CAYXQV010000013.1:0-7057 GCA_964467505.1 uncultured Hyphomonadaceae bacterium
CCAGCGCGTCAGCCGCATCAGACCCCATCGCACCGGCGCGCGGCAACAGTCTTTGCACCATGAAGGCGACCTGCGCCTTGTCGGCCCCGCCGGTCCCGACCACGGCCAGCTTGATCCGTCGCGGGGCATGTTCGCTGACGATGACGCCCTCGCGCGCAAGTGCGGCCATGGCGGCCCCGCGCGCCTGTCCCAGCTTCAGCGCCGAGCGCGGCCCGGCATTGACCAGCGTCTCCTCAACCCCGGCATGCTGCGGGCTGTGTGCGATGACCAGACCGGAAACCGCCGAGAATATGCCCGCCAGCCGCTCTGCCAGGGGCAGGTCCGGATCGATCCGGATCACGCCATGACCGACATGGCTGAGCCGCGCGCCAGAGCGCTCGATCACGCCCCAGCCGGTCGCGCGCAGGCCGGGATCAATTCCGAGGATGCGAATCGTCTGTGTCATTGGCGGTTACAATAGCGTGCGCAAGGGTTAATGTCGCGTGGCCGTTTTCCTGATTTGTTCAGGCTCGCACACGTAACGCCGGGCAGCGCGTGCGGCGACCGGCCGGATGGACAGGGAGGCCACCTTCGCCAGGACGCGGAAAATTCTTGCACTGCAACATTGCATTGCTGCTCTGCAGCATTCCGGGTGCAGCGGCCCGGCTTTGGACACAAATCATCCTCATGATCGAAGCTGCGATGACATTCCGGATTTCCACCCGTCTCAAGGATGGCACACCCGCTGTGCTGCGCGCGCTTCGCCCGGATGACGAGGCGCGCCTGCGCGACGGGATTGCGCGGCTTTCGGATCGTTCGCGCTATTTCCGCTTTTTCACCGGTGCGCGCCATCTGCCTGACCATGTGATCAAACGCCTCGTGGACGTGGATGGCAAGCGCCACATCGCCTGGACCGGGCTTGACCTGGATGCGCCGGGCGGTCAGGCTGCGATTGGCGCAGTCCATGCCATGCGCGAAGATGACGGCGAGCAAGCCGAACTCGCCTTCGGCATCCTCGACGCCTATCACGGTCAGGGCCTCGCGCGGATGCTGCTCGCGGCTGTGATACATGACTGTCTCGCATGCGGCATCACCTCGCTTCGCGCCGATATCCTTTCCACCAACCGCAATGCCCAGCGACTTGTGCGCCATATCGGAGCGGTCCTTCACCACGCTGACGGGCCGGTGAGCACTTATCTGATGGCCAGCGAGGATGCCGACACGCGGCTGCGCGCGATGGTGCAGCCCGAAGGGCTGGCAGACGTCTACCGCGCGCTGGATGCGCATGCCCGCCGCGCGGCCTGAACGGTTTTCAGCCCGAGATCACCTCGAAGCGCCGCGAATCGAAGACGCGGAGAACCTGCGCCAGCGCATGTCCGCGCCGCAGGACCTGGCCGGCAGAACCATGAACGACATAGGCGCCCTGGCGGCTGGCGAGCGCCGGGATCTTCTCGATCCGCCAGGTCGGCTGTTCGCCGGTGCGCCGGTAGATCGCGAAAATCGCCCGGTCGGAATACATGCCGATGGCATAATCCCTTGCCGCGCCTGACTGCACCAGCCGGCCATAGACATCAAGTATCGGGGAAAGCTCGGTGCGGTGGAACGCAACCTTGACCCGGCCTTTGCGCGGCGATGGGCCTTGTGTGTCGAGGGGCGACGGCATGTGACCCAGTCTGCCCAGCGCGCGCGGCGCGTCAATCCATGACGCATTTTTAATCGGATTGTGGCAGTTTCAACACATTATTGCCTTGCAGCCGCCCGCGACCACAGCCATCTTCAATCTTGTCAGGCGGCGGTTCCTAGCTGGCACCCCGGACCCATCAGCCCCCCCAGCCCCTCGGGGCGCTGGCTCCACCGCCGCCTGACATCTCCCCCCTCCCGCAGGACACATGGTGACGGCTCGCCGATGCAGAGTCGGCCATGACCCGGCTTGCGGGGAGCCTTGAGCGATGCGGGCGCTACTCGGCGGCGATCTGGGCGGCGTCTTCCCCGTTATCAGCCTCATAGACGAGAATGTCGCCCGGCTGGCACTGCAATTCCCGGCACAGCGCCTCTAGCGTGGAGAAGCGGACCGCCTTGGCCTTTCCCGTCTTCAGGATCGACAGATTGGCAAGGGTCACACCGACACGTTCGGAAAGTTCGGTCAGCGACATGCGGCGCTCCAGGAGCACGCGGTCGAGTTTTACACGGATCGACATGGGCTGTGCCTGGCTCCTCAGATCGTCATTTTTTCTTCTTCGCGCAGGCGGGTGCCCTCTCGGAAGACCTGGGACAGCACCAGCAGGGCTGCGACCGCCGCCCAGACGACGAGATTGATCGACAGGGCAGGACGCGAGAGCGCATCACCCTGCGATACGAAAGCACGCATGCAGATGACGAGCAGAATGCTGGCAATCTCCATTATGGCGAGCGCTGTTGCGATACGGGTCAGACGGCCCGCATTTTCCGGGACAAAGGGGTCGCCCTCGGCCAGCGTCGCCAGGATCCTGCGAAGCTGGACGCACACATAGACGACACCGGGCAGCAGGATGGCCAGGCCGAGAAGCACGAGGGCGAAATCGAACGGGCTGACCTCCGAAATGGCCTGGGCGCCCGGCACCTGCAGCGAGCCCTCATTGAGACTGGCCAGCAAGCCGATGCCGAGAAAGACGAAAGCGAATATACCAAACGCAATCGAGACCCAGATCACCCCCGTCATCACGAAGGTCAGGATCGCCGCCATGGAATTTCTTCGCAGAGATGTCATCTTGTCAGTCCCGGCAGGTGATAAACGCGTGTTTGTTGCCGTAAAACGATAACGCTGTTCGCGTGCAAAGCAAGGATGGAGCCACAGCCCGCCATGAATGTCAGACAGATTGAACCGGGCCGGCTGATCGCGGCCACTCATAATGCCGGAAAGGTTCGCGAGCTGGAGGACCTGTTCGCGCCGTATGGCTTCCAGGTCGTCTCGGCGATCGAACTGGGCCTGCCAGAGCCCGAAGAGACCGAGCCGGACTTTGCCGGCAATGCCATCCTGAAAGCCCGCGCCGCCGCGCTGGCAACCGGCGCGCCCGCGCTTTCCGACGACAGCGGCCTGTCGGTCGCCGCGCTTGGCGGCCAGCCGGGCATCTATTCGGCGCGCTGGGCCGGCGAGCCACGCGATTTCATGGCCGCCATGGAGCGGGTCGAGCGCGAATTGCAGCAGGCTGGCACACCCGACCGCTCTGCGGCGTTTATCTGCGCGCTGGCCGTGGTCTGGCCTGACGGGCATCGGGAAGTCTTTGAAGGCCGGGTCGAGGGCGAGCTTGTCTGGCCACCGCGCGGGACAAGCGGTTTCGGCTATGATCCGATGTTTGTTGCTCGCGGCGAGACGCAGACCTTCGGCGAGATGGAACCGGCGAGGAAACATGCCATGAGCCACCGGGCCGACGCCTTTGCAAAGCTCAGGGCGGCGCTGCTGGCATGACCGCAATGCGCGCAGGCCATGGCTTCGGCCTGTATGTCCACTGGCCCTATTGTGCGCGGATCTGCCCTTATTGCGACTTCAATGTCTATGCTGCCAAGACGCGCGACACAGCGCCTTTGCTGGGGGCCATCTGCACCGATATCACAGCCCATGCCCGCGCCTTTCCGCAGCTTGAAGGGCCGCTGGACAGCGTGTTCCTGGGTGGCGGCACGCCGTCGCTGCTCACGCCCGGCCAGATGGAGGCCATCCTTCACACCGCCCGCGATGCCTTCGGCCTTGCCGACGACGCCGAGGTGACGCTGGAGGCCAATCCCGGCGACGTGGTCGGCGCCGACATGGAGGGCTGGCGCACCGCCGGTATCACGCGCGTATCGATCGGCGTGCAGTCGCTGGACGATGACGCGCTCGCCTTTCTCGGGCGTGACCATGACGCAGCCACGGCCAGGGCGGCGCTGGCCCGCGCCCTGCCGCTTTTCGCCTCGACCTCGATCGATCTCATCTATGCGCGCCCGGGCCAGTCGCCCCAGGCCTGGGCGCGCGAACTGGAGGCCGCACTCGCACTGGGCGCGCCGCACCTGTCACTCTATGAACTCACCATTGCCGAGCGCACAGTGTTCGAAAAGCGCGTCGCGCGCGGCGAGTTCGAACCGATGCCCGATGATGACCAGGCCGTGCTCTACGAACTCACCCACGAGATCACACAGCGCGCAGGCCTGCCGGCCTATGAGATTTCCAATCATGCGCGCAGCCCGCAGCACCGCTCGCGGCACAATCTCATCTACTGGCGCGCGGGTGACTGGGTCGGCGTCGGCCCGGGGGCACATGGTCGCCTGAGCGTGGACGGCGCGCGCATTGCAAGCCTCTCCCATCGCCGGCCTGAGACCTATGTCGCGGCGACGCAGGCAGCTGAGCCGGCCTGGGCCAGCCGCGAATATCTTGGCGCGCTGGAGACGGCCCGCGAGGCGCTGGCGCTTGGCCTTCGCACATCCGAGGGCGTCGATGCGGCGCGGATCGAAACACTGGCGGGAATGCCGCTGAACCGGCAAGGCGTTGCAGACATGACACAGCTCGCCCTGTTGCACCATCAGGCCGGCCGGCTCTTCCTGTCGCCTGAGGGCAGGCTCCTGGCCGACCGGGTCACGGCAGAAATCGCGCCTTGACGCAAGGCACACCCTTGCCTGCCGTGCGCTTTGGCGCAACCGTGAGGTCTCAGGCACAAGAAAAACGGGAGGAAGAGCCATGCGGTTGAGGCAGATTGTGCTGGCAGCGCGCCATATCGCGCCACTGGCAAGCCAGCTTGAGGAGACATTCGGGCTGGCAGAGCCCTATCGCGATCCCGGCGTGGGCCATTTCGGCCTAGAGAATGTCGTCTACACGATCGGCGACCAGTTTCTTGAAATCGTCGCACCAAAACACGACGGCACGGCGGCCGGGCGTTTCATGGATCGCTGGGGTGAGGGCGGATACATGGTGATCCTGCAGACCGGTGATCTTGACGCGCTGCGCACACGCGCCGGGGAAATGAAGGTCCGCAGGGTCTGGGACATCGACCGTGAGGAAATCTCCGCAAGCCATCTTCATCCGCGCGATATCGGCGGGGCGATCCTGTCGGTTGACGAACCGCGCCCGCCGGAAAGCTGGCTGTGGGCCGGGCATGGCTGGCAGGTGCGCACCGGCGAGGGGCTGGTCAAGGCGGCGACCGGCGTGACCTTCCAGAGCCCACATCCCGAAGAACTCGCAGAGCGCTGGGGCCGCGTGCTCGATATCGCCCCTGAAGGCGCAGGCATTGCGCTGGAAGATGCCAGGCTCGGTTTCGGGCCGGACGATAATGCGCGCGGCGAAGGGATCGCGGCCTATGGGCTGAAGGTTGCCGATGTCAGCGCGATCAAGCGCCGGGCGACCTATGCTGGCCTGATGGTGGAGGGCAACAATGTGCTGGCCGGCGGCGTCCGGTTCGAACTTGAAGCTGCCTGAGCCCGCCGGTTTGTCGCGCGCGCCGGCCCGTGCTATCTGCGCGCCACCATGAAGATCGAGCTTGACCTCGCGGGCCGGACAGCCAGAACGCCGACACCGCAAACGAACCTGGCCGGCCTGTCGCGCGATGCGTTGCGCGACGAACTCGTTGCATTTGGCGTGGAGCCGAAAAAGGCGAAGATGCGCGCCAGCCAGCTGTGGCGCTGGATCTGTCATTACGGCGTCACCGATTTCGACGCGATGACCGATGTGGCCAAGGGCCTGCGCGCAGACCTGGCGGGCGCCTATTGCCTGGAGCGTCCGGAAATCGCCGAGCACAAGGTGTCCGTCGATGGCACGCAGAAATGGCTCACGCGGTTTTCACCCGGCGTCGAGGGCGAGAGCGTGTTCATCCCTGATGTGGCGAAATCGGGCGCGCTTTGCGTGTCCAGCCAGGTCGGCTGCACGCTCAACTGCACCTTCTGCCACACCGGCACGCAGCGGCTGGTGCGCAACCTCACAGCGCAGGAAATCGTCGCGCAGGTGATGATCGCGCGCGACGCACTGGGTGAATGGCCGACCTCCACCGAGAACCGCAAGCTGACCAATATCGTCTTCATGGGCATGGGTGAGCCGCTCTACAATCTCGACAATGTCGCAGAAGCAATCGACACGATCAGCGATGGCGAGGGGATTTCCATTTCGCGCCGGCGGATCACGGTCTCGACGGCTGGCGTGGCCCCGAAAATCCCGGAACTGGGCGCGCGCACCGGCGCAATGCTGGCGATTTCGCTGCATGCCGTGCGCGACGACCTGCGCGACGAGATCGTGCCGATCAATCGCAAATATGACCTGAAAACCCTGTTCGAGGCGATCCGCGCCTATCCGGACCTGTCGAATGCAAAACGGGTCACCTTCGAATATGTCATGCTGAAGGGCGTCAATGACTCGCCGGCCGAGGCGCGCGACCTTGTGCGGCTGCTCAAGGGCATGCCCTCCAAGATCAACCTGATCCCGTTCAATCCCTGGCCGGGCACGCCTTATGAATGCTCCGACTGGGAGACGATCGAGGCGTTTGCCGACATCCTCAACCGCGCCGGTTATGCCTCCCCCATCCGCACCCCGCGCGGACGCGACATATTTGCCGCCTGCGGGCAGCTGCGCTCCGATAGCGTCAAGAAGAGCGCGGCGGACAAGCGACGCGAGGCGCAGGCGCAAGAGGCTGGCTGATATCGCGCATGCAGGTTAGGTTCCTCACAGAGCGGCGCACCCAAACAGCGCTGCCAAGGGAGGACAGACATGCTCAAGCTGGTTTATTGCATCACGCGGCGCAGCGATATTTCGCGCGAGGAATTCCGCCGCACCTGGCTGGAAGACCATGGGCCGCTGGTCAAGCGCCATGCCGAAGCCATTGGCGCGGTGCGCTATGTCCAGAGCCATACCGGCGAGGATGACATGAATGCCGCCTTCATCGAAGGGCGCGGCCTTGCTGCGCCCTATGACGGGATCACCGAGGTCTGGTTCAACTCGCGCGCCGAGATGGAGACAGGCATGGCGAGCCCGGCCGGCCAGGAGGCTGCCCGCGCCCTGCAGGAAGACGAGGCGCGCTTTATCGATTTCTTCCGCTCATGCGTCTTCATGACGGTCGAACACGCGATTTTCTGAGCCTGGCGCAGGGCC
>CAYXQV010000013.1:7157-14636 GCA_964467505.1 uncultured Hyphomonadaceae bacterium
CCCGTCACGCACCATAAGTCACGCGCCGGAAGGCAGGCCCTGATCCTTCGCCATGCGTTTCATCGCCTTTTGCAGTTTCTCGAAGGCGCGCACCTCGATCTGGCGAATGCGCTCACGCGAGACATCATAGACCTGGCTGAGTTCTTCCAGCGTTTTCGGCTCATCCGACAGCCGGCGTTCTGTCAGGATGTGCTTTTCGCGCTCGTTGAGGTCCTTCATCGCCTCACCCAGCAATTCCATGCGGGCCTGGTACTCCTGCTGGTTGGCGAAGTCATGGGCCTGGCCCGGCTCGTCATCGGCCAGCCAGTCCTGCCACTCCATGTCGCCATCCTGGCCCATCGGCACGTTCAGCGACGCATCGGAGCCGCTCATCCGGCCGTTCATCGAGATGACATCCTTTTCCGACACATTCAGGCGGGTCGCGATCTCGGTCACCTGGTCAGGCTTGAGGTCGCCCTCGTCGAGCGCTGCAATCTCGCCCTTGATGCGGCGCAGGTTGAAAAACAGCTTCTTCTGCGACGCCGTGGTGCCGAGCTTGACCAGGCTCCATGAGCGCAGGATGTATTCCTGAATCGCGGCACGGATCCACCACATCGCATAAGTCGCCAGCCGGAAGCCCTTGTCGGGATCGAATTTCTTGACCGCCTGCATCAGCCCGACATTGCCCTCGGAAATCACCTCGGCAATTGGCAGGCCATAACCGCGATAGCCCATGGCGATCTTGGCCACCAGCCGCAGATGCGATGTCACCATCTTCTCGGCGGCTTCGGGGTCTTCATGCTGCTGCCAGCGCTTGGCGAGCATGAATTCCTCCTGCTTCTCCAGCATCGGGAATTTTCGGATTTCGCTGAGATAGCGGCTGAGGCCCTGTTCCGGGCTGAGTGTGACCGCACCTGACGGTGTGTTGCCCTGTGCCATGATAATTCTCCGTCCTTTTGCATCAGCCTAACCCGCTCTTACAGCGCAAGGCTCCGCGACAACATGACCTGACCCCCGGCTTCACCCCTGACCCGTTCGCCAGCGGCAGGGTTCCTGCCTTCCCGCACATGGATCGCCGCCATGTCGATGACACCAGATAATCGCTCAAATGTGGAGGAAAAGAGGCCGGCCATTCGCAGTTTCGTGACTGCCAGGCCCGCCTATTCCAATATTGCCTCGGCCTTTGCGGCTTTCAGGAAATCGGCGAGCCCGCTGGCATCGCTGGCTTTCATCACGGTCTTCTTCAGCGACCGGAAGCTTTTGGCTGCATAACGCTGCGTGGTTTCCTCGAACTGGCCGCCGGCAATCTTCACCGACAGTTTCTTGCGCCGTTTCGAGGCATTGTCGACATTTGCAATCGCCCAGGGCAGGTAGGTCCTCGCCACCTCGTCGCGAAACAGGACCAGCAAGGTTGGCTCAAGCTCACCGAGCGGCCTGAACGGCCCGCCTGCATTCGGAGCTTCCATGAACTCGCACCATTCGCTGACGAAAGGCGTGCGGTCACGCAGCCATTCACCCGGCGTGGGATCAAGCAACATCTGCTGAAGCTGGGCGGCGATGGCGAAATCAGCCGCACTCGGCCGGCCGCCAAAGATGAAGAGATTGTCCTTCAGGTGCGTATCGAGGCCTTCGGCAAAGCGCTGGAAGCTCTGCTTGAGCTTTTTCGCATTCTTGCCGCCCGCGCCGACAAGGCCGAGACGGCTGGCCATACGCTCGGCGATCTGGCGCTCCACCTCTTCCCGGTTTTCCGGTGGCTCGCCGGCAAACAGTTGCAGCATCACGCGGTGGGCGGCCTGCTCGCGGTCTGGCGACTGGGCCCAGCGCTCATTGAACATCACCTTGTTGAGCCATTCATCGCCATAATCCTCAAGGATCAGGGCCAGCGCCGCGCAGGCAGGGTCATCGGGAACGGTTGACGGCTCCTGCCTGTCAGCCTCAAGCGCGACCAGCATGGCGGTCGAGTCCTGGCTCGGCGGACGACCCGGCGCCATCAGCAGGGGCACGGTCGGCGTTGACGCCATGGCCTGGAATTCCGCTTCCGTGCGCACCGAACGCGGCACCCATTCGAAATCAGCGCCCTTGTAGCGAAGCGCAGCGCGCACCTTCTGCGAATAAGGGGAGGTGTCGGCTCCAAAGAGGCGGTAGTCGGCCATGTCGCGTCCGTTTTTCTGCTGAACCCAGTCTTCTAGGCCAATGCGGGCGCCAAAGCCAAGGCAAAAACTGCCAGCCGCTTGCACACAGGGGCGCACGCGACTAGCAAGGAGCGCGGATAGGGGGTCGCATTGAAAGGAACATCGCGGGTGTCAGGGACAGTTTTCGTAACGGGCGGCGCAGGCTATGTCGGCAGCCATTGCTGCAAGGCATTTCACAAGGCCGGCTGGAAGGTCGTCACCTATGACAATCTTTCGCGCGGCTGGCGCGATCTCGTCAAATGGGGCGAGCTGATCGAGGGCGACATCCTGGACGAGGCGCACCTGTCGAGCGCCATGGCACAGGTCAGGCCCGACGCGGTGGCGCATTTCGCCGCCTTTGCCTATGTCGGCGAGAGCGTGTCCGATCCGGGGCTGTATTATCGCAACAACACGCTCGGCTCGATGGCCATTCTCGACGCCATGAAGGCCAATGGTGTCGACAAGCTGATCTTCTCGTCGACCTGCGCGACCTATGGCGTGCCGGAAACCGTGCCAATGACCGAGGACACCCCGCAACGCCCGATCAACCCTTATGGCTGGTCGAAACTCTTTGTCGAACAGATGCTTGATGACTATCACCGCGCCCATGGTATCGCTGCGGTGAAACTGCGCTATTTCAATGCCGCCGGCGCCGATGGCGACAGCGAGACCGGCGAGCGCCACGAGCCGGAAACCCATCTCATTCCGCTGGCCCTGCAAGGCCAGCTGCGCGACGGCTTTGACCTGACGGTCTTCGGAGATGATTTCGACACGCGCGATGGCACCTGCGTGCGCGACTATGTGCATGTCACCGACCTGGCCGATGCTCATGCCCGTGCGCTCGACTATCTGGAGGCCGGCGGGGCGGCCAATGTCTTCAATCTGGGCACCGGGACGGGCACCAGCGTGATGGAGATCGTGGACGCTGTCGGCAGGGTCACCGGCACACCGGTCAGGCACAAGATCGGGCCGCGCCGCGCAGGCGACCCGCCCGCACTGGTCGCCAGTGCCGAAAAGGCGCGCGACGTGCTCGGCTGGGTGCCGCGCCATTCCGACATTGACACGATCATACGCACCGCCTGGGGGTGGCACCAGAAGGAAGCCAATTCAGGATTCTAATGCCCCGACATGTCCTTGCCTATTGCGACAAGCTTTTCACGCCGTCCGAAAGCTTCATCCCGCGCGGCTACAGCGCCTTTCAACGCCTCAGGCCCGTCTATATCGGCCATGAGCTGAAAGGCCCGGTGCCGGGCGGTGCCGAAGTGATCGAGCTTGGCCCGCTTCATGGTCCGGGCGGAGAGGCCGCGTTCAAGCAGCTTGGCACCGTCTCGGCCCGGCTCGAGGAAACACTGAAGGCGTTGGACCCGGTGGCCATCCATGCCAGCTTTGGCAAGTCGGGCGCCTACGCTCTGCCGCTAGCGCGCAAGCTCGCCCTGCCGCTGGCGGTGACTTATTATGGCGGTGATGCGACCAAGACGGCCAACACCAAGGACAGTTTCATCCGCATCTATAATCGTCGGCGCGCTGCCTTGTGGGACGAGGCGGCACTGATCCTGCCCTGTTCGGACTTCATCCGCCGCGAATTGCTCGCCCGCGGCGCGCCCGGCGAGAAAATGACTGTCCATCACAACACTGCCGACCCCGCCAGGTTCCAGCCCGGTGACAAGCAGGACATCGTGCTGTTTGCCGGTCGCTGGACCGAGAAAAAGGGGATCGACACGCTGATCGCCGCGCTGGCGCGCATCCCTGACAGGCTGGAGGGCTGGCGCGTGCGCCTGCTCGGCGATGGTGAGCTGAAGACTGACCTCACCGCGAAACTGGAGGCGGCCGGGATATGTGCGGAGCTGCCCGGCTGGATACCGGCAGATGAAATGCCGCGCCATTTCGCCGAGGCGGCGATTGTCTGCGTGCCATCGAAGCGGGCGAGTTCAGGCGATGCGGAGGGCCTGCCGCTGGTCTGCATCGAGGCGATGCTGTCGGGGTGTGCGCTGGCCGCAACAATCCATGCCGGCATCCCTGAATGCGTGCGCGATGGCGAGACCGGTTATCTCGTCGAAGAGGGCAACGATGGCGCCCTTGCCGACAGGCTGGCGCGGATGATGTCCGATCCGGCCCGCACCCGCGAGATGGGACAGGCGGGCCGACAGCTCGCGCTGCGCGATTTCAACCTCGCCAGCCAGAGCAAGCGGCTGGAGGATCACCTGATCGCCATCGCAAGGGATGCCGGCACATGGGCTGAGCCCGTGTGAGCCTGCCCCTGTTGTGCCCGGCTCTATTACGAAAGCGCGAGCTGGATCTGCGAGTCCGCGACGGCCATTGCCGAAGCGTCGCCTTTAAGGGATTCAGGCTGCGCGGCGGTCGGGAATGCGGTCTCCAGCAGGCCGAATGCCTCGACCATTGCGTCAGCGGCGTCCGGCGCCGCTTCCCGGATGGCAGCCTCCTGGCGGTCGAACAGCATTTGCGCGGTGAGATAATAGCCATAACCATCCAGATAGGGCTCATACGCGCCCGACTGTTCCGCGCCGCGATAAAGGTCGATGGCCCTTGATGTCTGGTCTGCAACCAGGCCCGCAGCGATGCGCCCGGCAGACATTTCGCTGCCCGGAGCCTTTGTGGCAGCGGCGTCGAGCGCCTGAAAGATCTTGTTCGTGCGCGCGTTGACTTCCTCGACACTTTCGCCATCGAACACCGCAGCGCTGGCCTCGCTCAGCAGGCTGTCGAACGGCGCCACGCCGCGCGCTTCGAAGACCGGCTCCATTGCAATCAGCACTTCACTGACCGGGTGGGCGAACATCTCGCCAGCCGCCTGCGTGTTTCCGATCGCATACGCATCACGCGCCGCGATGGCATGGGCGCGGGTGATGGCCAGTGCCGAGAGATACTCGACAGGGTCGCTTCCCGCCAGCGCGACATTCACACCGCCCTCACCGCCTTCACCCTCACCACCTTCGCCGCCCTCGCCTTCGCCCATCTCACCCACAGCGCCAGGCGCAGCAATGTCTGCAGCCGGGCCGGGGGCCTGTACCTCAGGCGTGGCGGGCGTGTTCTCGCCGCATCCGGAAAGAAACGCACCTCCGGCAAGGGCCGCACCAAGGCCCAGCCCACTCCAGCGCCTGTATGTGATTGACATGCGAAATTTCCCTTGTCTGCCCGGTTACTCTCGACTTCACATGAAGGAAGACGCAGATAAATGCAAGTCACTCGCAGGAGCGTTCTCATGCTGATCACGATTTCCGCTGTCCTTTCGGCGCACGATCTTGAGAGCCTGCGTCAACAGGCCGCCGGCCTGCAATGGAAGGATGGCGCCGAGACCGCCGGTGCGCAGGCAAGGGCGGTCAAGCGCAACCAGCAGGCCGACCTGGGATCGCGCGCTGGCGTGAAGGTCCGCGATCTCCTGATGGAGCGCATTTCGGCCCATCCGGTGCTGCGCGCGGCTGCCTGCCCGAAACGCCTGTCGCGGCCCTTGCTGAGCCGGGCGGGCGAGGGTGGCGGCTATGGCCTGCATGTCGACAATGCGCTGATGGGCAAGGGCGAGGCGGCGATCCGCTCGGACCTGTCCTATACGCTGTTTCTCAGCGACCCGGAGGATTATGACGGCGGCGAACTGGTGATCGAACATCCCGGTTTGGCGCAGGCACTCAAACCCCCGGCGGGCGATCTCGTGCTCTACCCTTCGACCAGCCTGCACCGGGTCAATGAGGTGGCAAGTGGCACAAGGCTGGCTGCGGTGGGCTGGATCGAGAGCCGTATCCGCAGTGAGGCCCGGCGCGAGCTCCTGTTCGACCTTGAGAACCTGCGCGTGGAGCTTTCCGAGGGCTACCGCCCGGAATCGATCGAAATGCTGACCCTTTCGAAATCCATCGCGAACCTGATGCGGATGTGGGCCGACACCTGAGCCGGCTCGACCATCCCCAGCAATTCGCCTACAGCCTTGCTGCCATGAACACGATCATTCCATGGACACGCGAACTGGTGCTTGTCGGCGGCGGGCACTGTCATGGGCTGGTGCTGCGGCAATGGGGCATGGACCCGTTGGCCGGTGTGCGGCTCACGCTGATCGACCCGATGGTCGCGACCGCCTATACCGGCATGTTGCCGGGCCATGTTGCCGGCCACTATGCCCGCAGCGAGCTTGACATCGACCTTGTCCGCCTTGCGCGCCATGCCGGGGCAAGATTTATCCAGGATCGCGCGGTCGGGCTCGATACGGCGAGCCGGCGCGTCAGGCTGGCATCGGGCCGACAGGTCGGCTTCGACATCGCCTCGATCGATATCGGGATCACCAGCCGCCTGCCGCTCGACACGTCTGGGCCGGTTCGCGCCGTGCCAGCCAAGCCGCTCGGCCCGTTCGCCGCTGCCTGGCAGGCATTTCTCGGCGAAGTGCAGGCCGGAAAGGCGCCGGCTGAGGCGGTGGTGATTGGAGGGGGTGTGGCCGGCTGCGAGCTGGCAATAGCGATGCGCCACGCGCTTGTCGGGACCGGCCAGGGCAATGCGCGTGTGACCCTCATCGAGGCCGGCGACATGCTGGCAAGCGAACTGCCCGGATCGGTCCGGAACGCGATTGAAAAGGCGCTCTTGCGCTGCGGGGTCAGCGTGCTGACGGCGATCACCGCGAGCGACCATGACGGCGTACGCCTCAACCTGTCGGATGGCACCAGCCTGCCGGCAGCCTTCGTCGCAGGGGCCGCAGGCGCTGCGCCGCAGGCCTGGCTCGCCGACACCGGCCTGGCGCTCGAAAACGGCTATATCCGGGTCGATGCGCAGCTGCGCTCGCTCAGCCATCCCGATGTGTTCGCAGTCGGCGATTGCGCCCACATGACCCATGCCCCGCGCCCGAAAGCCGGCGTCTATGCCGTGCGTCAGGCGCCGGTCCTCACCGACAATCTGCGCGCCGCCCTGTCCGGGACAGGCCGGATGCGCGCCTATCGACCACAGTCTGACTATCTGAAACTTGTCTCAACCGGTCGCCGCCGCGCCATCGCCAACAAGGGCATGCTCACGCTTTCGGGCGACTGGCTATGGCGTTTCAAGGACCGGATCGACCGGCGCTTCATGGACAGGTTGCGCGACCTGCCGACGATGCAGGCGCGTCTGCCCGGCAAGCTGGCGGCAGGCGTGCGCGACGCCCTTGCGCCCGATGCGATGCCATGCGCGGGGTGCGGGGCCAAGGTCACGCGCGCGGCACTGTCGGGCGGGCTCGGTAATCTGGCGCAGACACACCGCAGCGACATTGTTGCAGGCCCGGGCGATGACAGCGCGATCGTGAAGATCGGCGGGGCCTGCCAGGTCATCACCACGGACCATCTGCGCGCGGTCTGCGATGATCCCT
>CAYXQV010000013.1:14736-20174 GCA_964467505.1 uncultured Hyphomonadaceae bacterium
CCGGCGACCGGCTTGTCCTGACCCGTCCGGTCGGCACCGGGGTGATCCTGGCTGCGGAAATGCGCCGCAGGGCGGATGCGCGCGATGTCGCGGCGGCCTGGCAGAGCATGTCGCGCCCGCTGGGTGCGGCCAGCGAAATCCTCTCTCCCCATGCCCATGCAATGACGGATGTGACCGGTTTCGGGCTGGCCGGACATCTGATGGCGATGCTTGAAGCCTCGCAGGTCTCGGCGATGCTGGAGCTTGCCTGCGTTCCACTCCTGCCGGGCGCCGAGGCGCTCGCAAGTGCCGGCATCCGCTCCAGCCTGTGGGCCGACAATGCCGCGCTTGCCGGTGTCGAGCGCCCGCCCGGTGCGCGCAGCGACCTGCTGTTTGATCCGCAGACATCCGGCGGGCTGCTGGCCGCTGTCGCGCCGGATGTTGCCGATCAACTTGTCGCGCAGCTCTGCGATGCCGGAGAGCGGGCCGCAGTGATCGGCGAGATCGGCGATGGCCCGGCGCGCCTCGTGGTCAGGTGACCGGGCACGCCATACGCTGCGCCTCCGCAAGAACCCTTTGCGCCGCCATCTGGCGGGTCTCAGCTGACAGGTCAGGCAGGGCGATCACCTCCTCGATGTCGCCGGCTGCCCGGCTGCGCTGTTTTTCATAGCGCGGATCATAATGCGCGCCCATCAGCGCGCCGGCGAGGCTGCACCAGTCGCCGGCCTCATGCAGGTAGTGCCAGCCGGTGATCGTGTCGCGGCTGTGAAACGGGCGCAGCTTGTCGAGCATCGCCGGAAAATCCCCGCTTTGCGCAATATCGCGATAGGTCTCCACGAGATATTGCGCGCGCGCCTGAAGCGGTGCGCCAAGCCGGATGCGGGGGGCGGCCATCATCGCTTTCCACAGCTCCGGCGGCAGGTTGCGCTCGCCGACACGGCTCGATTCAGCCTCGACAATGACAGGGCGGGCAGTGTCGAGACGCGCAATTTCCAGCGCGAGCTGCGTCTCGAATGCCTTCTGCGAGGGCTGCCCGCCCGGCCGCGTGCCAAACAGCGAGCCGCGATGGCAGGCCAGTCCCTCAAGGTCGATCACCTGCCCGCCAGTTGCGCGGATGCGTTCGAGAATGTCGGTCTTTGCCGTGCCGGTATTGCCGTCGAGCAGCACCACCCGCGCAGCCATCGGCGTGTCATAGAGCGCCCGCTTCACAGCGCGCCGCCAGCTGCGATAGCCGCCTTCAAGGGTTTCGGCGCGCCAGCCGACCTGGCGCAGGATGATCGCCATCGCACCGGAACGCTGGCCCCCGCGCCAGCAATAGACCAGCGGGCGATAGTCTTTCGGCTTGTCGGCCAGGTGCCCGTCGAGATGGCCGGCAATGTTGCGTGAAATGATCGCCGCGCCGATCCTGCGCGCGAGGAACGGGCTTTGCCGGGTGTAGATCGTGCCGACATGGGCGCGCTCTTCGTTCGAGAGCACGGGCAGGCTGATCGCGCCGGGCAGGTGGTCTTCCTCGAACTCGCCCGGTGAGCGCACATCAATGATGTCGTCAAACGCGGCGTCCTGAAGGGCGGCGATGGCGGGCAGTGCGTAGCTCATCTGCGCCCATGTAGACCCTGACGCGCCATTCTGCCAGCGCGCGCCGTGAGACCCCCTAGCGCTTTTCGCGTCTCGGGCCGCGGTCGCCGAACCACCAGAGCGTTGCCGCCGTCGCGGCGAAGGTCGCGGTATCGACAATTTCGGCGCGCCCGCTCTCGCTGGCTGAGACATAGACAAATGCGGCAATCGCCCAGAGCAGCACGGTCAGCGCCGGGCGGGTCAGCGCGCGCACCGCGTCCACCCAGCGAAAGCTCGCGGCAATCGCCGCCTCGGCCTGCATGGAGGCTTCCAGCCCGGCCCAGCGCCCGGCCGTGTCGGTCAGCGCAAGCTCGGCCTCGGTCTCTTCGCGACCGGCCTTCATCTGCAGCTCGATCAGGGTGCTTTCATGGTCCCAGCGTGCGCGCTCATGGGCCTGTGCCTGGCGCGTCTCGAAAAAGCCGGCGAAGCGCCCGAGCGCCGTGCCGAACAGGCCGAACAGGCCACCACCGGCCGCGCTTGCCGTCAGTCCGATCATGTCTTCCATGGGGCAGGTCTCCTCTGGCGTGTCAGGAATAGGTCCAGCGCGCAGGGCGTGCGCGCCGGTCGAGATGGATGAAGTTTCGCGCAAGGCCGATCCCGGTGAAGCCGGCAAGCCGGGCGGCCGCCTCCATCAGGGCCGGGTCGCGCCCGCGCAGGGCAATGTCTGCCGCAATCGTCTTGTGCATGGAGCGCGCAGCCCCGCCGACCGTGCCATTCCAAAGCGCGCAGCGATGGCCGGAGGTGATGACCAGCGGGCTGTGCCCGGCCCGCGCGCGCAGGTCTTCCAGCGCATCGAGGAAAAGCGGGTCGTGCCAGTATTCGCCATCGCAATAGCGCCCGGAACAGCGGCAGGCCAGCTCGCCCGCGGTGAAATGCGGCCAGCGCCAGCTTCCGGTCAGGCCTGCCGCGTCAGACAAGGAGTGATAAAGCATGACCCCAAGCCTGCCACCGGTATCAACCCGGTCGGATAGGGGGGGGGATGGGGGGCATTTCCCAAGTCAATATTTTTAGCCTACGAGCACGTCAAAATTCTCCAACTCATCCCTCAGCAAAAATTCGGGGCACTGAAGCAACTGAGCGGCCCGATCCTGCTCTTGGTCAAAGAGCCAAGGGCTAACATTACTAATATCTGCATTGAGGTTGATGTCATTCATCTCGTTGTGATCTTGTATGTTTTGTGAAAATTGCCAGTACTCCATGGACAGGGCATCTTGTAACCATTTAACGTAAGATTGCTGTGTTGTGGTTGCCATCGGGGGTTGATGAATGTTCCGGCGCAAAAAGACAAACATCATGACTACGAAGGTGACGTTTGTGGACCTTGGCAGTCCGCCGCATGCGCTCTTCCCGGATCTCAGGTCGCTGATCAACGAGCTTGATATTGATGGGCGCGCCCACAAAAACGCGGTCAACGATCAAGCCGATCCCTCCGCGTCCGAAGCGTCAGCTGCCGAGCGCGAGATCACGGATCGTTGCGAGCGTGGCATCGAGGAAATTCGTACGCACCTGATGGAAATTCATCGCCGCGCCGATGGGGTAATCGTCGAGCATACCCCTCAGCCGGTGGCCTTCGACCATACCGATCCGAAAGCGACAACCGCCGTAGCGGAAGTGCACGCCGATATTGAAGATGCCTGGAATCGCGGGCGCGACGAACTGACCGAAGTTTATACACGTCGCCTGCGGGCGCTGACAAACCTGAATTTTTTCAAGGCACGAAACGGCCTCTCCCGATCTGCCGAATACAGTGATAATGTCCCTTTGCAAGTGGTAACGCTTGTCGTCATCTTCGGCGTCGAGACCATCGTGAACGGCTTGCTGTTCGGGCAGGTCAACGAGCGTGGCCTGATCGGAGGGTGGGGTCTGGCGGCCATAATTTCGACAATCAATGTAGGAATGGGGCTCCTGCTGGGCTTGGTTGGCCTCAGGTTGATGTTCCACAAAAACTGGGTTGCGCGCACCGTCGGCGGACTTTTCGTGATCCTTATCGTGCCTGCGGCCTTGTTTTGGAACGCGGCCGTCTCCGTATATCGAGATCTTGCCGAGCGCATGCTGGCGACGAGCGAGCAATTGCGCGGAATCGAGCGCTCGATTCAGACGGTTGGTTCCGAGCCTGAAAATATCAGGGAGCTTTTTGTCGAGGCGCTCGGCCGAGTGCTTGAATTGTCTATCGAATTTTCATCGATTGAGGGAATAGCGCTGTTTATTCTTGGTCTGTTCATTGTCTTCATCGCAACGCTGAAGGGTAGATCTGGCTTTACGGATGCATATTGGGGCTACAAAACCGTGGATCGGAAATTTCGGGTGTCGGAAGACGACTGGTCTGCCGCGCGCGATGACTATTCTGACGAGATCAGCGACATCGTTGCGGAAGTTGTTTCGGACGTGGAATTGGATGGCAGTCGCGAGCGGGACAACCTGGTGACTCTTCAGAAAGTGTTTGATGCCATCAAAGTTCGCGAGCAGGAGGCGGCTGCCAGTCGAAAATCATGGGATGCGGTGCACGAATCATTGCTGAAACGATATCGCGAAGAATACCTGAAAGTACGCGGCAACGAGGCGGAGCCGCCAAGCCATTTTTCCAACGTCCCGAAAATCACCGCCGCAGCGTTACCCGGATACACGCCCATCAAGACCAGGGACGACGTTATTAATCAGGACCAAAAAAACCGGCAGCATCGCCAGTCGATCATTACCGCCATTCATAATCTGCGCGCTCAACATATCAGTGACCGCGAAACGCACCTGAGAACGGTTATCAACAATGCGAAGAAACGCTTGGATGAGGAACGCGGAGCTACGGTTGCTGATATTGCTGAACCGGACGCAGGCGAAGAAACCGGGTTCGAGCCGCAATGACACGGTCCAGAAAGCGTCGCCGCAGACAGAATTCCATCAAAGCGTCATTTGCAAAGCACTCGCCGACAGTGTTGTTGATATTAGCCTTTCTGCTAGCGCTTGCTTCCATTGTCAAATTTGTCCTGCCACAATTGCGAGAAGTCGAAGCAAGCTCCGAGCTTGTAGCGAACTGTCTAGATGACAGCGATATCCGCTCGCACACGGTGGTTCTCATTGACGTGACCGACACCTATTCGACCGAACAGCGCCGCAATGCCAGTTTTATTATTCGCGAAGCCCAGCGCCGTATTCCCCTCGGCGGTAAACTCTCGATTTACTTGCTGAACGAAAACGCTTTTCGACCGGAAGAGCTTCTGTCGGCCTGCCGACCCAAAAATGAGGACGACATTAACCCGATTGCCGAGAGTTCTTATGGTCAAAGCTTTGCGTGGCTGGATTTTATCAACAGTGCCCAGACGCAGTTTGACAAAGCGCTGACCGCCAGCGATAGTTCACGCTCGCCGATAATTGAGGCCATCACCGTAGTGCGTGACCGGCATGATTTCTCCCAAAGAGTCGGCGAGCGACGGATCATTATTGTGTCGGACATGCTCCAGTTCAGCGATTCCGTTTCTCTTTACGACCGCAATTTCCTGGCCGCCGTTTCATCTGATGTAGCGAAAGCCCCGATCAACACGATCGACCTCCGGGGTATTGATATCGAGGTCAGCACGATGCGACGTCCCAATAGCGAGCAGCAGGCACATCCCGGCCTGTCTGCCTTTTGGGATCAATTCTTCTCGAAAAGTCGTGCCAATAGCTGGGTTTGCTCGCAGACTACCGAGGTTTGTATTTTCTGATTGCAGTCGCTAGCTCCGGCTGCCACCGTAGTCTGAAGATTTGTCCACAGCCTGCAACGCCTCGCGCCGCCGGGCCAACCGCCCCCTATCCTGCGAGCGCTTGCATGGGTTTGCCTTTTGCGAGGGCGGTGATGGCGGTGTGGTATT
>CAYXQV010000014.1:0-9783 GCA_964467505.1 uncultured Hyphomonadaceae bacterium
GAGACCGACGTGGAGCGCCAGAAGCCGAACGTGTTCCGCATGAAGCTGCTGGGCGCGGAAATTGTCCCCGTCTCGTCGGGCACGGGCACACTCAAGGACGCGATGAACGAAGCGCTGCGCGACTGGGTGACGAATGTGGACGACACGTTCTACTGCATCGGCACGGCGGCAGGCCCGCACCCCTATCCCGAGCTGGTGCGCGATTTCCAGTCGATCATCGGGCGTGAGGCGCGCGCGCAGATCCTTGAACGCGAGGGCCGCCTGCCGGACGCCCTGATGGCCTGTATCGGCGGGGGGTCGAACGCGATCGGCCTGTTCCATCCCTTCCTTGAAGATGAGGGCGTGCGCCTGATCGGCGTGGAGGCGGCGGGCCATGGCGTGGACACAGGCCAGCACGCGGCCAGCCTGAATGGCGGCGAGCCGGGCATCCTGCACGGCAACCGCACTTATCTGCTGCAGGACGAAGACGGCCAGATCGTGGATGCCCATTCGATCAGCGCCGGGCTCGACTATCCCGGCATCGGGCCAGAGCATGCCTTCCTGCGCGATACCGGGCGTGCGCAATACCTCTCCTGCACGGATGGCGAGGCGCTGGACGCGTTTCAGCTCTGCACGCGGCTGGAGGGCATCATCCCGGCCCTGGAACCGGCCCATGCGCTGGCCCGCGCTGGCGAAGTGCTGCGCGAGATCGGCGAAGGCGGAATTGTCATCCTGAATATGTGCGGGCGCGGCGACAAGGATGTGTTCAGCGTCGCGGAGGCGCTGGGGACCGAGATATGAGCTCAACGCAATTCGATTGATTTTTGCAAATCAATCGAATACCATTGATCCGTGGATAACCAAACCGAATACTATCTCCTTCTCGGCGACCTTTGCGACTCCACCGGGTTGGAGGGAGAAAAGGCCGAAGCGGTATCACGCATCTTGCGCGAAGCTCTGGCGCATTGGAGCGATGTGTGTGCCCGCGATCTCGCCGCCGGTCTCGATCTTAATTATGGCGACGAGTTCACCGGGCTTTTCCTCCGACCCGCACGGATTTACGATATCATCGACGGCTTGCGCACGGCGCTGCACGGGCTCGCCGGGTTCCGGTTTGTCCTGGCTTATGGGCGGATCGGTGCCGCCAGCCCGCTGACCCGCCAGATGGGCGGCCCGGTCTTTGTCACTGCCAATGACGCCCTGAAGCGACTGAAGATCGAAGGCCGCTTCGCCGAGGTCGCGATCGGTCATGCCCTCAGCGATGCCACGCTCACCGCCCTGATCGAGGCCGCCAACACGCTGCGCGAGGAGATGACGGACTACCAGTTCGAGGTCTTTTCCCTGCTCAAATCCGGCCTTTCACAGAAAGACATTGCCAGGCGACTTGGGAAGTTCGATCAGTCGGTTTCCGATGCGGCGAAAAGAGGGCATACTGAACTTGTAATTGCGCTTGACGCGGCAATCGGGGCCCAGCTGGCCGTGCTTTCAATGGAAGGGCATTGAATATGTTAGATCAATTGAAATTCATTGATTTTACCCCGCTGCTCACCATCGGTGTTCTGTTTCTTGTCAGCTTGGTGCTGTCCACCCTGATCATCCGGCTTGGAATTCCGAAGCTGACTGACGGCGGGCCGCAGACCAATTCGCCCACCCCGGAACATCCGCAACTGTACGGCCTGAAACTTCCCGAAAGCTCCTCCAATGCTGTCTTTGACCTGAAATCGACAGGCTTCTGGATCGGTGCTTGCGAGACGTTTCTCATCTTCGTTCTGGTCTTTGCCGGGGCCTTCAATGCGCTTGCGATCATAATTGGCGCGAAACAGTTCGTGCGCAGCGAGAAGATCGCGCAAAACCCCGCTTATTACCTGCTCGGAACGCTGGCCAATCTGTCCATCGCAATTTTCTTCGGGCTGATTGCCAGCCAGTTCTGGCCTTAGCCGGGGCCGATCTGAGCGCTAGCGAGATGACCCGCCTGCACCCCGATGAGGTGCCTGCCTTTCTCGCCCTGCCGGTGGCACGTGTGAATGACCCTTGTGCGCAGTGGCTGGTGGACAACACCCGTGTTTGAGCGCTATTGCACGCGCTTCAGTTTCTTCCCGAGAGTGCGCCTTGACCACCTCCCGCATCACCGCCCGTTTTGCGCAAACCCGCGCCGAGAACCGCGCCGCGCTTGTGGCCTATGTCATGGCCGGCGATCCCGACCTTGAAACCAGCTATCGCAACCTGATCGCCCTGCGCGACAATGGCGCGGACATCATCGAGCTTGGCGCGCCTTTCACCGACCCGATGGCGGACGGTCCGTCAATCCAGCGCGCTGGCCAGCGCAGCCTGAAAGCCGGCACGCGGCTGCGCGATGTGCTCGACCTGGCGCGCCGGTTTCGCGAAACCGACAGCGAGACCCCGTTGATCCTCATGGGCTATGCCAACCCGGTCCATCATATGGGCTATGAGGCTTTTGCCACGGCGGCGGGCGCGGTCGGTATTGACGGGGTGATCACTGTCGATTTGCCGCCCGAAGAGGACAGGGACCTGCGCGACGCCCTCAATGCGCGTGAAATGTCTGTGATTCGCCTGGCCACGCCGACCACCAGCCGCGCGCGCATGCACGCTGTGGCGCATGGTGCATCTGGTTTTGTCTATTTCGTGTCGGTGACAGGCGTGACCGGTGCGGGCGCGGCCAGACCGTCCGAAATCGCGGCGAAGGTCCAGCAGGCGCGGGAGATTTGCGGTCTGCCTGTCGCGGTGGGTTTCGGGGTGCGCACAGGGGCGCAGGCTGGCGAAATGTCTGAAATTGCCGATGGGGTGGTGGTCGGATCGGCTTTCGTGGAGCATAATGAAAATGCAGCCGGGACGGGGGACCTTGATGCAGCGCCGAAGAAAATCGGTGCGCTGGCGAAGGAACTGAGCGAGGCGATCAGAAACAGGCGCCGCGCCTGACACGGGTTTAAGGCGGAAATATCAAATGAACTGGCTCACGAATTTCACACCTCCCGGACTGAAGTCCTGGCTCAACAAGAAAGAGGCACCGGACAATCTCTGGATCAAGTGTCCGAAGTCCGGAGAACTCGTCTACAAGTCCGATCTTGAAGAGAACTGGCACGTCACGCCGGCCGGGGCGCATATGCGCATCTCGCCGCGCACGCGTTTTCGCCTGCTCT
Source organism: uncultured Hyphomonadaceae bacterium (assembly GCA_964467505.1). Classification (GTDB taxonomy): domain Bacteria; phylum Pseudomonadota; class Alphaproteobacteria; order Caulobacterales; family Hyphomonadaceae; genus UBA5336. Next base: position 3,138 of record CAYXQV010000014.1, read on the forward strand.
TCGATGAAGCGCGCTGGGAGGCGATCGCGCTGCCCGAGGTGCCGGTCGATCCGCTGCGCTTTCGCGATGACAAGCCTTATACGACGCGGTTGAAGACCACGCGGGCCAAGATCGTCAGCCGTGACCGTATCGAAGCTGCCGCCGGCGGCAGTGAAGTCATTCAGGATGACTGTGTGGCGGCGGCGTTCGGCAAGATCGACGGCATTCCGAGCGTGGTGCTTGTCCAGGATTTCGCCTTCATGGGCGGATCGCTCGGAATGGCCGCTGGCGAAGCCTTCATCACTGCGGCGCAGATGGCAGTGGCTCGCAAGGCGGCCTTCATCGCCTGCACGGCATCGGGCGGTGCACGCATGCAGGAGGGCACGCTGTCGCTGATGCAGATGCCGCGCACCACGCTGGCCATTGACGAGGTGCGCGAGGCTGGCCTGCCCTATATCGTGGTCCTGACCGACCCCACATCTGGCGGCGTGTCCGCCTCCTATGCGATGCTCGGTGATGTTCATATTGCCGAACCTGAAGCGATGATCGCCTTTTCCGGCCCGCGCGTGATCGAACAGACGATCCGTGAAAAACTGCCCGAGGGCTTCCAGCGTTCGGAATTCCTTCGCCAGAAAGGCCAGGTGGATATTGTCTGCGACCGCCGGGAGCTGAAAGCGACACTCGCGCGGGTGCTCGGTCACCTCATGCCAGCACTGGTCCGCGAGGGCGAAAGGGAGACCGAACGCCTCAGCCAGCCTGCAGCTGACATGGCGCCGGAAACTGACGCGCCCGATACCGGGAAAGAGGCCTGATTGTTCGAGCCATCGGATCGCCTGGCGCACGCGCTCGCGGCGCTTCAGGGGCACTATCCCCAGAGTATCGAACTCTCGCTGGGACGGATCGCCCGCCTGCTCGAGGCGCTGGGCCGCCCACAGGACCGCTTGCCGCCGGTCATTCATGTCGCCGGGACGAATGGCAAGGGCTCGACCTGCGCCTTCCTGCGGGCGATGGCCGAGGCGGCGGGCCTGTCGGTCCATGTCTATTCCTCGCCCCACCTTGTTCGGTTCAATGAAAGGGTGCGTCTTGCCGGCGCGCTGATAACCGAGGACGCGTTCGCCGATGCGCTGGAGCGCGTCCATGGCGCGCTTGCCGGCGGGCAGATCACGCATTTCGAAGCGACCACTGCGGCCGCGCTCCTGGCGTTCAGCGAAACCCGCGGCGACCTTCTCATCCTCGAGGTCGGCCTCGGCGGGACATATGATGCGACCAATGTCATTGATGACAGCGACGTCGCGGTGATTTGCCCGGTCGATTATGACCACAAGCAGTTCCTTGGAGACGACCTGGCCGGCATAGCCCGCGAAAAGGCGGGCATTATCCGCAAAGGGCGCCCGGTAGTCAGCGCAAGCCAGTCTCCTGTCGTGGCCGAAGTCATCGCCGCGCGTGCCGACGAGCTTGGCGCGCCGTTGCATTTTGCCGATGCCTCCGATCTGGGCCTCCTGGCCTCCCCGCTGGCGCTGAAGGGGAGCCACCAGCTGGCGAATGCCGCCCTTGCCGTGCGCGCCCTGAAGGTCTGGGGCGGGACGGCGATTGACGTTGATGCGATCAGGCGTGGCAGCCGGCAGGCGGTCTGGCCCGCGCGGATGCAACAGCTTGCGCCCGGCCCGGTCACGGCACTCGGCAATGGCGCGCAGGTGTGGCTGGATGGCGGACACAATCCCCATGCGGCCTGCGCCGTGGCCGCACTTCTGGCCGACATGCCCGGCGACTGCGTCCTGGTGACCGCGATGATGGCAAGCAAGGACGCGGAGGGATTCTTTGCGGCTTTTCGCGACCTTTCACCTGATGTGATCACGATCCCGAATGTCGAGGGCCACCATGGCCGGCCTGCGCACGAGCTTGCCGCCGCCGCGCGCCGTGCCGGACTTCGCGCGCGCGCCAGCGACACGCTTGACGAGGCGATGGGACTGGCCACCGCCAGCAATCCTGCACGTATCCTGATCTGCGGTTCGCTCTACCTGGCGGGCGCCGTGCTGGCCCTGAATGGTGAATTGCCGGACTGAACAAGCAGGCATTGGCAAGAAGCGGGTGGCGGGACCGGGAACATGACGCCATCCTTGTGGGCATGACGAAGATGACACCTGAACACCTTGACGCGCGCGCGGCCGCCTACGCGCGCATGGCCGATGCGCTGGCGTTTCTCGGCGATACCTGGCGTTGCCAGCCCGACCTTGCCGCATGCGCAGGCGCCGTCGGACTGTCGCCGAGCCATTTCCAGCGCGAGTTCACCCGCTGGGCCGGTATCAGCCCGAAGCAATACCAGCTCGCCCTGGCCCATGGCGCCGCTGGCGATGCGCTTCGCGACGGGGCGAGCGTGCTGGATGCCGCTTTCGGGGTCGGTCTTTCCGGTCCGTCGCGCCTGCATGACCTGTTCATCGCGCATGAGGGGCTGACCCCTGGCGAAGCCAAGTCAGGCGGGGCTGATACGGTGCTCACCCTCGGGCTTGCGCCCACGCCATTCGGCCAGGGGGTCTGGCTGACCAGCGAGCGCGGCCTGGTTGCGCTCGGTTTCGTCGATGACAATCCGCCTTTGCGCGACGGGTTCGAGCATCGCGGCCGCGACGAGGCAGCGGCCATTGCCAACCTCACCGCGCGCTATCCCAATTCCTGTGTGCGGCGAGACGACGCAGTCGCACGGAAAATGGCCCGGCAGGCCTTCGAAACCGGTGAGCCGCTGCCCGTGGCGCTGTACGGCACACCTTTCCGCCGGCAGATCTGGCGCGCGCTGCTCGACATCCCGCCGGGCAGGACATGCTCATATGGCGCCCTGGCGAAGGCTGCGGGTGCGCCCGGCGCGGCGCGGGCCGTTGGTGCAGCGGTCGGGGCAAACCCGCTCAGCTGGTTCATTCCCTGCCACAGGGCCTTGGCGTCAGACGGTCGGCTGCATAATTATCATTGGGGCGTGGCGCGAAAGCGCGCCATGCTGACCTACGAAATCGCCCATACGGCCTGAGAGCGGCCAGCGAGCCCTGGCAACCGGAGACCTGCTGAAGCCGATGCATGTAGATACTCTCATCACGATCGAAGGCGTGCTTGTTTTCATGGCATTGGTGTTCATCGGCTGGGCCGGTCTGATCGCCTGGAAATGGAAGCAGGCGGCGCATTTGTCGCGGGAGGTCTACCGGCTCAAGCGAGAGGCGGGCGAACTGGGCGCGCATGTCGCGGAGGATGCCTTCCACAAGGGCTACATGCAGGCTGAGCGCCCGCGCGCAATGTCGTATTTCTTTCTTGGCGCGGTGGCCAGCACGCTCTCGATCCCACCGCTCATGGGCGTGTTCAGCCGGGCCTGGTACGAAATATGGACACTGACCGGACGCTATGCCCCGGCGGCGACAGGAACGCTGATCCACACGTTTTCGCTGTTCGTCTTCTCGATGCTGGTCATGATTGTGATCTTGTGGTTCGCCATGCGACGCTATTACACCTATCCCCAGCCCGACCTGAGGGACGTGGTGGCCAAGTTGAACGGAGAAGGATGAATGAGCATCGAATACCTGCACACCATGGTCCGCGTCAGCGATATCGACGCGTCGCTGCGCTTTTATCGTGATGGTCTGGGGCTGAAGGAAGTGCGACGCGTCGACAATGAAGGCGGACGTTTCACCCTGGTCTTCCTGGCCAGCGAGGATGACCTGGGCCGCGCCGGGATCGACTCAACTGCCGGTGGCCTGCCGACAGGCCTGCCGATGATCGAGCTGACCCATAACTGGGACCCTGAGGACTTTTCAGGCGGCCGCAATTTCGGCCATCTCGCCTATCGTGTCGATGACATCTACGCGGCCGTGGAACGGCTCGCCGAACTCGGCGTGACCATCAACAGACCGCCGCGTGACGGGCATATGGCCTTTGTCCGCTCGCCAGACGGCATTTCGGTGGAGTTGCTTCAGAAGGGCGACCCCCTGCCGGCAAGGGAACCCTGGGCCAGCGCGGAGAATATCGGCACCTGGTGAACGCGCTCGCGGCCTGATCGTCGTGAAACCTTTGCATGCCGGTGTTAGTCATGGAGCAGACATGAAGTGCCAAACCCCGGAGGATCTGTCCCATGCGTCTCGCCCTTGCCGCTGCATCCCTGTTCGCGATTGCTGCCTGCGAAACCACCGCGATCGCGCCTGACTCTCCGGAAACAGCGCTGGATGCGTATTACGCATCCATCCCTGACAGTGCCCTGCCGAAAGCCCCGCAAGGCCGCGCGCTGCCCGGCGACGAGGCCCCGATCACGCGGATTCTCGTCGGCTCGTGCAATGACGAGGAGAAGGAAAGCAAGGTGCTGGCAACCATTGCGGGTGAGCAAGCTGATCTTTTCCTGATGCTCGGTGACAATGTCTATGGTGACCGTGACGGGCGCGCCTACGCGGTCAATGATCCCGACCTGACAGAGTTGCGCGAGTCCTTTGCCGATCTCGCCGCGCGGCCCGAATTCAAGGCCGTGCGCGCAGCCCACCCGATGATGGTGGCCTGGGACGATCATGATTATGGTGCCAATGATGCCGGCGGCGATTTCGTCTTTCGCAAGTTTGCCGAACGCATTCACGAGGTCTTCTGGGGCCTCGACACTGAAGACGCGGGCGCCTGGCCGGGAACCTATCACGCCCGCACCTTCGGTCCGCAGGGCCAGCGGGTCCAGGTGATCGTCCTGGACACACGCGCCTTTCGCTCGCCCTTGACGCCAACCGATGAATGGGGCGCGGCCGGCAAGCAGCGCTACCTGCCAGCCCCTGAAACGCAGATGCAGGACATGCTCGGCGCCTCGCAGTGGACATGGCTGGAAAACCAGCTGCAGAAGCCGGCCGATGTGCGCCTTATCGCCTCGTCCATCCAGGTGCTGACAAGCGATGGCCATGGCTATGAGCACTGGTCCAACCTGCCGGCCGAGCGTCAGCGCCTGTTCGACTTGATCGACGAGACACGGGCGAATGGCGTGGTTTTCCTGTCAGGCGACCGCCACACCTCTTTTCTTTACCGCGATAGCGACGTGATCGACTATCCGGTCCACGAACTGACCGCCTCCTCGATGAATGTCTCGTTCGCCACCCAGTCAGATGAGCGCGACAGCGCGCAGATCGGTGCAGGCTACCCGCCGGAAAATTTCGGTGCGGTTGCTATCGACTGGGCGGGCGGAAAGATCAGCCTGTCCATCCATGACGCGGATGGCCAAACGGTCCGCGAGACCCGTTTCCCGATCCCCGGATACGACGACGCGGCCTGAGCTTTGCCGAAATCGTTGCGCGCGGGCAAATGACCTATCTGTCCGGCTGCGGGGTGATGCGCAGATAGGGCCTGATCTCCTTGTGCCCCTTTGGAAAGAGCCGTTTGATCTCTTCCGGGTCGGTCAGGGATGGCACGATGATAACGTCTTCGCCCGGCTGCCAGTTGACCGGCGTGGCCACCTTGTAACCATCGGTCAGCTGGAGGCTGTCAATCAGGCGCAGGATCTCGTCGAAATTGCGCCCGGCGCTCGGCGGATAGATGATCGAGGCGCGGATCTTCTTGCTGGGATCGATCACATAGACCGCCCGCACCGTCACCTTGGGGTCCGCATTGGGATGGATCATGTTGTAGAGCGAAGCGACTTTCCTGTCCGGGTCGGCGATGATCGGAAAATCGACGTGGCAATCCTGGGTGTCCTCGATATCCGCGATCCAGGCCTTGTGGTCCTCGACACTGTCAACCGAGATGACAATCGCCTTGGCGTGGCGGGCAGCCAGTTCGTCCTTGAGCTTCGCGGTATAGCCAAGCTCGGTGGTGCAAACCGGGGTGAAATCGGCGGGGTGGGAGAAGAAAACCACCCAGTCGTCCGCGATCCAGTCATGGAACCGGATCGGCCCTTTCGTGGTCTCGGTTTCGAAGTCGGGCGCGGTGTCTCCAAGCAAAAGGCTCATGCTTTTTCCTCCAATGGCTTGATCTGTGACCTGAAAATGGTGCCTAACTCGCCAATGCCCATAGGGCGCGCGCTGAACGGCGCTATCAGATATTCTAAGCCACTTTGCAGCACACCGCCATGCAGCGCCTGATCCTGATGAGACACGCAAAGACCGAGGCCTGGTATGAGGGCGTCGACGATCACGCTCGCGCACTGACCGGGCGCGGTCATGGCGATGCGGCGCGGATGGCAGGGATGCTGGCGCAACAGGGCTGGGAGGTTGACCTGGCACTTGTGTCAACCGCGCGCCGGGCGCGTGAAACCTGGAATGCCATGGCGCAGCTGCATCCGGGCGTGCAGGTAAAGCTGCTTGACGATCTCTACCTGGCATCCCCGGAAACGCTGGCGGAAGCGCTGGAAGGCCATTGCGGCGACGCGAACTGCCTGATGGTGATCGGGCACAATCCGGGCATTGCGGAATTTGCCATGGATATCGACCGACAGGGTGGCAGCGTGGATATTTCGGCTTCCGGCCGGTTGCGTCAGAAATACCCGACCGGGTGTGCGGCGCTGTTTGAGGCGGCAGATGACGCGCCGTTCATTCCCTCGCTTTTCCGGCTGGTCGGCGTGTTGTGGCCGGGAGATGGCGACGAGACCTCTTCATCCCCGGATGAATGACCGCCCCGCCAGGGGGAAGCGAGGCGGTCGACCGGGACCGGTGAGCGGGTGTGCGGAGGCGGCCCCGGC
>CAYXQV010000014.1:9883-19939 GCA_964467505.1 uncultured Hyphomonadaceae bacterium
ACTTCGAGACAGAGCTTGCGCGCCTCCTCAGCCGTGAGGTTTGCGGCGCGTCTCGCCCGCGTGGATCTTTGTGAGTGCGGGCACTTCGATCTGGGCGATGGCGCTGGCCATCGTGCGCTCCTGGCAGGTGCGTTCACTGATCATGTCGGCAAGGCGCCGGCTCACGCCCCGGGTTTCGCACTGGTCGGCGACCCTGGCAGACAGTTCCCGATACACGGTGCGAGCACCCTGTTCGGTCTGCACGGCCTCAGCGTCGAAGGTGAACTGGAATTCGAAGTCCCCGGCGGCAGCGGCCGGCGCTCCCATTGCGAGCAATGCAGCAGTCGAGGCGAGTGTGGTACGGATCATGGACCGGTTCCTTTCTTGTTGGGTTACGACGGCGCGGCTGCGTCCGACGCCATCCATATGGCATAGAAATTATCGAATATCAATAAATTTCTTTCGAAAAACAATAAATTCAAACGAAATCAAGGCCTTCTGTTTATTGCTTTTCGATATGCCCCAAGCCTGGCCTCAGCTGCGCGCCTTTTCGCGGCAGCGTCGCGAGCAGTAGATGACGGCGTCCCAGTTGCCTGCCCATTTCGCACGCCAGCTGAAGGGGCGCCCGCAGACCGGACAGGTTTTCTCTGGCCGCGCGCGCCTTGATCGGTTTCGTTCTCGAGCCATGTCGCAAAAATTAGTACGATCTCCACATTGTCGAGACCGGTGACGCGGTTCTGCCATCGTAACTTGAGGGAAGGAAGCTGCCGACATGTCTGAGGCGATTGCAATTATCGGGGCTGGCATGGCGGGACTGTCATGTGCGCAGCGCCTGGCGGCTGGCAGGCACAAGGTTCGCCTGTTCGACAAGGGCCGGGGGCCTGGCGGGCGCATGTCGACCCGGCGGGCATCAACGCGGCTGGGTGAGTTACGCTGGGATCATGGCGCGCAGTATTTCACCGCAAGGTCTCCGGAATTCGTGGCGGCGGTCACGACTTGGCAGGCCGAGGGGGTGGTGGCCCCCTGGCAGGCACGCTTTGTGCGGATTCTTGCAGATGGCAGCCACGATGAAGACGAAGCAGCCAGCCGGTTTGTGGGTGTGCCGGCCATGAATTCCGTCATCCGGGCAATGGCAGCCCCGCTTGAAGTCGATTGGGGATGTCGTATCGTATCAGTTTCGGGAATGGCCGGGCGATACATCCTCCACCAGGAAGACGGACAGCAGACAGGACCGTTCACGCGGGTCGTTGTCGCGGTCCCGGCCGAACAGGTCGCCGGCCTTCTCGGCGATGTGGCACCGGAAATCGCGCAGATCGCCGATACTGCCCGCAGCGCGCCGTGCTGGAGTGTGATGCTCGCTTTCGAGGCGCCTCTGGACGCGCCCTTCGATGCTGCAAAGTGCGAAACCGGGCCGATTGGCTGGTTGGCGCGCAATTCCTCCAAACCGCAGCGCGGTCCGGGCGAAACCTGGGTGCTGCAGGCCGATGCCGACTGGTCGCGCGCCCATATCGAGATGCAGCCCGACAGGGTCGCAGAGCACCTGCTTGGTGCATTCCGGGACATCGTGCCCGCGCCCGAACCTCAATACCAGGCGGGCCATCGCTGGCGTTTCGCGAAGGTCGAGCGCCCTGCAGCCGGTGAGGCTGAGCTTGCCGCAGCCAGCCGGGGCATCCTTGCATGTGGGGACTGGGCGCGAGCCGCACGCGTCGAGGCGGCCTGGCTGAGCGGGCAGAGTGCTGCCAGGCGGCTCATCGAGGGCTTGTGATGGCCTTTTTTGCAACCTGGCAACCTGGGATTGCTGGAGGGATTTTATCCACAGGTGTTTGATGCCTTGATGACAGGGCATCGCGAGACATCCGGGGTTGATTGCAGGCTGGGGCCGCTGGCGCACCCCGAGCGCGCCGATATCGACATGACCGCCGTGAAGGCAAGTCTCGAATTGCATGACAGGCGACCGGAACTGTCGGCCCTGTCGCATGCGCGGTCAAAGGCTGCAGGTCCGGGCATGCAAAGCCGGGCCACCGCGCTGACAGGTGTGGCGGGCGTGGCCTGGCCGGAGGCTGCGCTGGTGTGCGTGGCGGCAGGCTTTTTTGCTGGCTTCTGCCTGGTGGTGGCCTGGCGGGCGATGCTGTTACTGGTTGCCTGCCTGCCGGGCCGGCCGGCCGTGCCGCGCGGCGATGCGGCGCTTGAGCCTGTCTATTCGGTAATGGTCGCGCTTTACCGCGAAGCGCGCGCCGTGCCGGGTCTGGCTGCAGCCATGCGCCGGCTGGACTGGCCCCAGGACCGTCTCGATCTCATCATCCTGCTGGAGGAGGGTGACACCGAAACGCTTGAAGCGCTCGCAGGGCAGGACTGGCCGACCGGGACACGCTTCCTTGTCCTGCCGGATGGCCAGCCGCGTACCAAGCCGCGCGCCCTCAATTATGGCCTGCAATATGCGCGCGGCAGCCTGCTTGCGATCTATGATGCCGAGGATCGCCCAGCCTGCGACCAGCTTCGCGCCGCATATGCAGCTTTTCGCACGCGCGATGCCCGGCTCGCATGTGTGCAGGCGCCATTGATCGCCTACAATCATCGCGAAAGCTGGCTGGCGGGCCAGTGGGCGCTGGAATACCGCATCCAGTTCGGCCTGTTATTGCCGGCCCAGGCAAGGCTCGGTTTGCCGCTGTTGCTTGGTGGAACCAGCAATCACTTCCGCACCGAAGTGCTGCGCAGCATGCATGGCTGGGACGCATGGAACGTGACCGAAGATGCAGATCTCGGCATCCGGCTTGCGCGCGAGGGTTACCGGGCCGCCACGATCACGCCGCCGACGCTGGAAGAGGCGCCCGAGACGCTTGGCATCTGGACGGCGCAACGCTCGCGCTGGCTGAAGGGTTTCCTGCAGAGCTGGCGGGTGATGATGCGGCGCCCGCAAGAGAGTTTCCGGCAGATCGGGCCTGTCGGCTTCGTGTCCCTGCAGATCGGGCTGGCCGGCACCCTGCTGGCCGCGCTGGCACATGCTCCGGTCATTGCCGCGTGCCTTGTCATCGCGATCATCGCAGGCTGGCCGGCGTTGGGGCCTGCAGGCACGGCGCTGCTCCTGTCAGGCCTGGCCGTCAACCTCGCCGCAGCGCTTGGGGCGCCCGGACCGCGCGATTTGCGCCGCTTGTTCCTGGCACTCTCCCAGCCCCTTTACTGGCCGTTGCAGACATTTGCAGCGCTGCGTGCACTTTACTCGGCCGTCATGGCACCGCATTTCTGGGCCAAGACACCCCATGGCGTCACGGCCAGTCCGGTCTGAGCGGGCGCGCCGCGCCAATCTGCAGGAGAAGGCCGCTTGCTCGACTGGATCATCACGATTGGCGCACTGGCAGCGTGTGTCGGCCTTGCGATATTCTCAAGCTGGAAAGCCAGCCAGCCCTGGGATGACCTTCGGCCACGCATCGTGCCATGGCGGATGGTGATGCTGGTAACGGCATTTGCGGGCATTCTCGCGCTTGTGCACCTTATCAACCTGGCAGGCCTGGAGACCGGCCCCGAACATTCGGTGTTCGGCCGGTTCTGAGCTGTTTCCCACCAGAGACGATTTCGACTCGCTTCGCCCACGCGTTCGTGGTACGTTCCAAAAGTCGCTCGGGAATTGTCCCGGCGATCTGGCCAGGGCCGTGGGAGGACATATCATGCACACGCCGCAAGACCTGATGGCGATCGGGAAAAAGCTGATTGATCACTGCAACAAGGGAACCGAGCGCGAAGGCGTGGGTCTTCTTTATGACGAGAACGCGGTATCTGTTGAAGCTGCTCCGATGCCGGGACAGGACAGTGCAGAAGCGAAGGGGCGCGAGGCTATCCTCGCGAAGCATGATTGGTGGGAAAACAATCATGAAGTGCATTCGAGCGACGTGGAAGGTCCGTTCGTCCATTTGCCCGACAGGTTCAGCCTCATTTTCACTATGAATGTCAGCGACAGGAATACCGGGGAGCGCACACAAATGCGCGATATTGGCACTTATCATGTCAATCAGGCTGGCAAGATCATCCGGGAGGAGTTTGCCTACGGCTTCGAGTGATCACCTGCAGCGCGCAGCCAGGCGGTCAAGGTCGCCGATCCGGACCACGCGGCTGGAGACCAGTTCGATGACACCATCAAGCCGCAGCCTTGAAATCTGGCGTGATACGGTTTCCAGCGTCAGGCCGAGAAAATCGGCAATATCGCCGCGCGTCAGCGGGAGGGTGAATTCTATCGGACTGTGAGGCGATGATCCGGCCCCGGTCGGGTCGGCATGGGTGGCGATCATGTGGATGAAGCTGGCCACTTTTTCGCCAGCCGTCTTGCGCCCAAGGGTCACCATCCAGTCGCGCGCCTCATCGAGTTCCCGCAGGGACTGCTGCATGAGCCGGTGTTCAAGCCCCGGCGTCTGCGCAATAATCCGTTCGAGAACCGGCTTGGGAACCCGGCAGATCTCGATCTCGGTCGCCGCCTGCGCAGAAAGCCTGCTTTCGCTCTCAAACAGCCGTCCGACAAGGTCGGGCGCAAACTGCAATCCGACAATCTGCTGGCGGCCGTCCTCGAGGATCTTGACCAGCTTGACCACGCCTCGGATGATCGTGGCATAGCTGGTGATGTCGTCGGCATCGCCCAGGAGCTCCTCGCCGGCCTGGTGCGTGTGGCGAGCCGTGTGGCGCGACAATTCCTGCAATTCCACGCGACTGAGCGCCCCGCACATTCCGCGATGGCGCACCTCACAGCTGGCGCACAAATCCGGCACTTCACGTGATTGCGTTCTGAGTTCCATTATCGCCGCAGGCTAGCCGATCCGGTCGCTGGCGGGAAGCCTCTCGCCTGCTTGCTGCAGCAAACTGCCGCGATCCGGGCAGGCGCGGGCCGCTGCCACCTTCGCCGGCAGGGGTGCACGTCAATTGCCTCAAGGTAAAAATAGCAGTCGATTTCCCATAAATCTGACTTGCGCCGTATTGCAGGCGGATTTCTGATCTACCTTATATGAACAGGAGAAGCCGAAGAATATGGCTTCCGACGGAACCTTGCGAGCAAGAAGGTGCGTAACAGAAAAGGACGCAATCCATGGATGTCTTCACCCGCTTTGCCGAGAGCTATGACCGCTCGAAGATCGAGGAAATGTCGCTTCAGGACTATCTCCTCGGGTGCAAGGAAGACCCGACAATGCGCGCCACCGCCGCTGAGCGGATGATAAAGGCCATTGGTGAGCCGGAACTGATCGACACGTCGAAGGACAGCCGGCTTGGACGGATCTTCCTGAACCGGACAATCAAGCGCTATCCCGCCTTTGCCGAACTTTATGGCATGGAAGAAACGATCGAACGGATCGTCGGCTTCTTCCGCCATGCGGCCCAGGGACTGGAGGAGCGAAAACAGATACTTTACCTTCTCGGGCCGGTTGGCGGCGGCAAGTCGACGCTTGCCGAGAAGCTAAAGCTGCTGATGGAGGCCGAGCCGATCTACGTGCTCAAGGCCGGAGACGAGATCTCGCCGGTCTTCGAAAGCCCGCTCGGCCTGTTCGATGTCAATCGCATGGGCGACGTGCTGGAGGAAAAGTACAACATCCCCCGCCGGCTCCTGCGCGGCCCGGCAAGCCCGTGGGCCGTCAAGCGCCTCGATGACTATAACGGGGACATTTCGAAGTTCTCGGTCGTCAAGCTTCACCCCTCGCGCCTGCGTCAGGTCGGCATCGCCAAAACCGAGCCGGGCGACGAGAACAACCAGGATGTCTCCTCGCTCGTCGGCAAGCTGGACATCCGCAAGCTGGAGCATCTCTCGCAGAACGACCCTGACGCCTACAGTTTTTCAGGCGGCCTGAACCGCACAACTCAGGGGCTTCTGGAATTCGTCGAGATGTTCAAGGCCCCGATCAAGGTGCTGCACCCGCTGCTGACCGCGACCCAGGAAGGCTCCTATGTCGGCACCGAGAATATCGGCGCCATCCCGTTCAACGGCATCGTCCTTGCCCATTCCAATGAAAGCGAATGGCGCCAGTTCAAGAACAACAAGAACAATGAGGCCTTTCTCGACAGGATTTCCGTGGTCACCGTGCCTTACTGCCTGCGGGTGAGTGAGGAGGCGGAAATCTATGAGAAGCTTGTCGCGGAGTCCGAGCTTGCCAGCGCGCCATGCGCTCCGGAAACGCTCAAGATCATGGCCCGCTTTTCGGTCCTCACCCGCCTTGACGAGCACGAGAATTCAAACCTCTACTCCAAGATGCGGATCTATGACGGCGAGTTCCTCAAGGACACCGACCCGCGGGCCAAGTCGATCCAGGAGTATCGCGACGAAGCTGGCCAGGATGAGGGTATGGACGGCATCTCGACGCGTTTTGCCTACAAGGTGCTCTCCGAGACGTTCAATCATGATGTCGACGAGGTGGCCGCCGATCCGGTCCATCTCTTCTACGTGCTGGACCGCTCCATTCGTCGCGAGCAGTATCCCGAAGATGTCGAGGACACCTATGTCGATTTCATCAAGACCGAGCTGATCCCGCGCTATGTCGAATTCATCGGCAACGAGATCCAGAAAGCCTATCTGGAAAGCTATTCCGATTTTGGCCAGAACCTGTTTGACCGGTACATCGCCTATGCCGATGCCTGGATCGAGGATCAGGATTTCAAGGACCCCGACACCGGGCAGATGTTCGACCGTGACGTGCTCGAACAGGAGCTGGAAAAGCTCGAAAAGCCGGCCGGCGTGTCAAACCCGAAGGATTTCCGCAACGAGGTCGTGAAATTCGTCCTGCGTGCCCGCGCCGAGAATGAGGGCAAGAATCCTGACTGGCGGGAATATGAGAAGCTGCGCCGCGTCATCGAGAAGCGCATGTTCGGCCAGGTCGAAGACCTGCTGCCGGTGATCAGCTTCGGCGCCAAGCGCGACAAGGAGACAGATGCCAAGCATACAGAGTTCGTCGAACGGATGACGACCCGAGGCTACACCGAACGCCAGGTCCGTCGCCTTGTGGAATGGTATATGCGCGTCAACAAGGCCGGATAGAAGCGGGCAAGCGACCGGGGGGGCAAACCAGGGAGCGACACCGACATCATGTCCCATTTCATCGACCGCCGGCTCAATCCGAAGGACAAGAGCCTGGGAAACCGACGGCGGTTCCTGCGGCGCGTGCGCAAGCAGGTCAAGGAAGCGGTCAACAAATCGGTGCGCGAGCGCGGTATCGCCGATGTCGATCGCGGCGAGCGCGTGCGCGTGCCCTATGACGGTATCCGGGAGCCGAATTTCCGCTACGAGCCGGGCACCGGTCATGATCAGCGCGTCCTGCCCGGCAACAAGCAGTTCAAGCCGGGAGACCGGCTGCGCAAGCCACCACCGGGAGGTGCTGGCGGTCGCGGCCAGCAGGGCTCCGACGATGGCGAGGGCGAGGACGAATTCATGTTCGTGCTCTCGCGCGAGGAGTTTCTCGAACTGTTCTTCGAGGACCTGGAACTGCCAGACCTTGTCAAGCAGACGCTGAAGGAGGTGGAGAGTTTCCAGCCGCGCCGGGCGGGATACTCATCGTCCGGTGCGCCGGCCAATCTTGCAGTGCAGGCCACGATGCGCAATGCGCTGGGCCGGCGTCTTGCGCTCAGACGCCCCAGTGACCGCGAGGTGCGCGCCCTGCGCGAAGAACTGTTCGCGCTTGAACGCGTCACCGAACCGACACCCGATCAGCGCAGCCGTTTGCAGGCGCTGCGTGACGAGATCGATGAGAAGACCCGCCGCCGCCGGGCAATCCCGTATATCGACCCGCTGGATGTGCGCTACAAGATGTTCGAGCAGGAGCCGAAGCCCAACGCTCACGCGGTGATGTTCTGCCTGATGGATGTCTCCGCCTCGATGGGCGAGCGCGAAAAGGATCTCGCCAAGCGCTTCTTCGTCCTGCTGCACCTGTTCCTGCAGAAGCGTTATGACCGTATCGAGCTGGTCTTCGTGCGTCACACCCATAATGCCGAGGAAGTCGACGAGGACACATTCTTCCATTCGCGCGAAACCGGTGGAACGGTGGTGTCCACCGCGCTCGACGAGATGCAGCGGATCATCGAGAAACGCTACCCGCCTTCCGACTGGAACATCTATGCCGCCCAGGCATCCGACGGAGACAATTTCCCCGGCGACAGCGAGCGTTGCGAACACCTGATGCGCGACGAGATCATGCGACGCGTCCAGTATTTCGCCTATATCGAGATCATCGACGAGGCAGAAGCAGATTTCCTGTCCTCCGACGACAACGGTGTCGAGCTTTGGCGCACCTATCAGCGTGTTGCCGCGGACTGGGCGAATTTCGAGATGAAGCGGATTGCGAAACCGGGCGACATCTATCCTGTTTTCAGGGAATTGTTCGCCCGCGCAAATGACAAGGAGGGCTGACACATGGCAAGAGCCCCTGCGAAATCGAAAACCCCGGCCCGGCGCAAACCGGCGGCGCAGCGAAAGGCGACAAAGGCTGGAAAGACCGCGCCCGATCGCGCAAAGCTGCTGTTTGACGGGCCCGACTGGACGTTCGAGACGATGGATCGCACCTATCGCGCCATCGAGGAGATTGCCATCGGCGACCTTGGTCTCGACATCTATCCCAACCAGATCGAGATCATCTCGTCTGAGCAGATGCTCGATGCCTATTCCTCGACTGGCATGCCGCTGATGTACCGGCACTGGTCATTCGGCAAGACCTTCGTGGCCGAAGAGCGCAAATACAGGAAGGGCCTGCGCGGGCTCGCCTATGAAATCATCATCAATTCAAGTCCCTGCATCTCCTACAATATGGAAGACAATACGATGGCGATGCAGACGCTGGTGATGGCGCATGCCGCGTTCGGGCACAATCACTTCTTCAAGAACAACCACCTGTTCCGGATGTGGACGGATGCGGAGGGCATTCTCGATTATCTCGAATATGCCCGCAGTTTCGTGTCGGAATGCGAGGAGCGCCATGGCGAGCGGGCGGTCGAGGCCGTGCTCGACAGTGCCCATGCGCTTATGCCCAATGGCGTGTTCCGGTATGAGCGCCCCTCGCGCCTGACCCTGCGCGAAGAGCGTGCGCGCCATCGCGAGCGCCTCGCCCAGGAAGAGGCGGAGGTCAATTATCTCTGGGAGACGCTAAGCGCGCACAAGGCGCGCAAACCTTCTTCAGGCGAGGGATTCGATCCCGCCCAGGGGATCGACCTTCCCGAGGAGAACCTGCTCTACTTCCTCGAACAGTACAGCCCTGTCCTGAAAAACTGGCAACGTGAACTGCTCAGGATCACGCGCAATGTTGCGCAGTATTTCTATCCCCAGCGCCAGACAAAGGTGATGAATGAAGGCTGCGCCTGCTTTGTCCATTACCATGTCGTCAACGAACTCCACCGCAAGGGGCTGATCACCGATGGTGCGCTGCTGGAAATCCTCCACCAGCACACGAATGTCGTCACCCAGCCTGATTTCGACGATCCGCGTTTTTCCGGCACCAACCCTTATGCGCTCGGCTTTGCGATCATGCAGGATATCAAGCGCATCGTGACCGACCCGACCGGGGAAGACCGTGAATGGTTTCCCGGCCATGCCGGCAAGGGCGACTGGCGCGGTGTGCTCAAGGATGTCTGGGCCAATTATCGCGACGAGAGTTTCATCCAGCAATTCCTCTCACCCCGCCTCATCCGGGACATGCACATGTTCGCGCTGGAAACCGATGAGAGTGACCGTTTCTACACGGTCAGTCATATTCAGGATGAGCGCGGCTATCGTGATATCCGCGAAGCCCTGGCGCGCAACCATGACCTGTCGATGATGGAGCCTGATATCCAGGTTACCGGTGTTGATTTTCTTGGCGACCGCACACTCCACCTGGCCTGTCACAGTGCCACTGGTGCGCGCCTGTCCGAACGCGACCGTGAAGCCACGCTCGCACATCTGCGCCACCTCTGGGGGTTCGGCGTCGAGCTTGATGATCAGGGCAGTGTGACGGGCAATGAGGGCGATTGATACCAGGCTGCGCAGGCCCTCACCTGCCCGCAGGCGCAGCGGCAATGGCGCCAGGCCTGTCAGGACTTGATGAGCGCGACGATATCCCGGTCCAGTGCCTGCAGGAATTGCGAGCGGTC
>CAYXQV010000015.1:0-13905 GCA_964467505.1 uncultured Hyphomonadaceae bacterium
TCCCGCGTCAGGCCCTGCATGCTGCGCGGCTCGGTTTTGTCCACCCGGTCAGCGGCGAGAGGCTGGATTTCCAGGCTCCGCTGCCCGACGATTTCGCTGCGCTCAAGGCCGCCCTTGCCAGCTTGCCGGTCACGCAGGGTGTATGACGCGCGCATGACAAGCGCCCTACGCGGGGGCGCAGCACTCTGATACTATCGGCTCATGCCTGATTCTGTGATGCCCCGCCCCCACATCGCGCGTCTGCCAGCCGATGCGATCAACCGTATTGCGGCTGGCGAAGTCGTCGAGCGTCCAGCCGCAGCGGTCAAGGAACTGGTCGAGAACGCGATTGATGCCGGGGCAAGCCATGTTTCGGTATCCATCGATGCCGGCGGGCTGAGGCGAATATGTGTCGAGGATGATGGCTGCGGCATGGAGGGCTGCGAAATTCTCACTGCGCTGGAGCGCCATGCCACGTCCAAGCTCGCGCCCGGCCCTGATGGGCGGATCGACCTGCTCAACATCCATTCCATGGGCTTTCGCGGTGAGGCGCTGCCCTCGATCGCCAGTGTGTCGCGGATGACGGTCACCTCGCGCGCACTGGGTTGCGAGACGGCCGAGGTGTTTGTCGAGGCCGGCCGTATCGAAGGCCCGAAACCGGCCGCCTGGAGCGGGCGCGGCGCGAGTGGCACGCGGATCGAGGTGCGCGACCTCTTCTTTGCGACGCCAGCGCGGCTCAAGTTCATGAAGTCGGAACGTGCCGAGACCATGGCGGTTACCGACACGATGCGCCGTCTGGCCATGGCGCGCGCCGACATCGGTTTCACGCTGGAGAGCAATGGCCGCGCCATCCTGCGTCATGCGGGCGAAACCGGCGAGCCGAGCGAAGCGCGGCTGGCCCGGCTCGGTGCGATCATGGGCCGGCAGTTTCGCGAGAATGCCATCGCGATCGAGGCCGAACGCGAAGGGGTCACTGTGTCCGGCCATGCCGGCCTTCCGACGCTCAATCGCGGCAATGCCCAGATGCAGTTCCTGTTCGTCAATGGACGGCCGGTAAAGGACCGGATGCTGACCGGCGTCATTCGCGCCGCCTATGCCGATTTCCTGGCGCGTGACCGTCACCCGATGGCGGCGCTGTTCGTCGAAATCGATCCCGAACTTGTCGATGTCAACGTCCACCCGGCCAAGACCGAAGTGCGTTTTCGCGATGCCGGAAATGTTCGCGGCCTGCTGATCGGGGCGCTGCGCCATTCGTTGGCCGGTGCCGGACACCGCGCCAGCACGAGCGTTGCCAGCGAGGCGCTTGGACGCGTGCGGGCCGCGCCGGTGCGACCTGACGTGTTCGCGCGCTCCAGCCTGTGGGCCGAGCGCTCGCCAGCCTCCTCGCCGCCGTCAGTGCCCGGTCCGGGCTTCCGCGAGCCGGCAGGAGCTGCGGGCAGGGCAGGTTTCGAGCATCAGCCCGTCAGCGGCGATGCCCCGTCGGTGCGCATGGAGGCCGAGCCCGGCAATACGGCCGCAGACTACCCTCTCGGCGTGGCGCGTGCGCAGCTGCATGAAACCTATGTCATCGCGCAGACGGGCGACGGGATCGTGATCGTCGACCAGCATGCCGCGCATGAACGCCTCGTCTATGAGGACATGAAGCGCCAGATGGCAGCGGGCGGCGTCAAGCGCCAGGCGCTGTTGATACCTGATGTTGTCGAACTGTCTGAAGACGAGGCCGCACGCATTGTCGCGCGCGCCGGTGAGCTGGAAGAGCTTGGCCTGGAGATCGAAGCCTTCGGGCCGGGCGCGGTCTGTGTGCGCGCCACGCCGGCCCTTTTCGGGCAGATGGACACAGCCGGCCTCGTGCGCGATCTCGCCGATGATTTCGCTGAATATGACGAGGGACTTGTGCTGCGTGAGCGTTTCGAGGAGGTGATGGGCAACATGGCCTGTCGTGGTTCGGTACGCGCCGGGCGCCGGCTCAATGGCGATGAAATGAACGCCCTCCTGCGCCAGATGGAGGCCACGCCGCATTCCGGACAATGCAATCATGGCCGGCCCACTTATGTCGAGCTGAAACTCGCCGATATCGAACACCTGTTCGGCCGGCGCTGAGAGACCACCACCGCGATAATCTTCCCCCGCTCGCTGGGGAAGATCGCACCGCACCACCGCAAAAAACCAGACACCCGCCCCGGCCCTTGACGCCAAGGATGGAACGCGACTGGCGGGGGTGGGATATGGATAGGAGTATCGGGGGTGGGGCGTGAGCGGCCGAAGTCCGAAATACTCGGAACTCCCCGAAATCAGACACCGATTTCGACCAGTTTAATTTTAATCATTCCCCTTTATGACAGTATCTCTCGGCGTCCGCTCTCGAAACACGGCAAAAATTTATTCAAGTGAAATTCTGTCACACTTGGCGAACGCCCTGCGAACTGAGGGTGTTGGGTAGCTTTTTATTAATATACTTTAGGTACAAATTTTAAGGTGTGTGTTTTACTTGGGTTGTAGATATGAGCTGTTCGGCATGCCGGGAAGGTATCAAGGCGCCTTTCGAATTTACCATGGCCTTCCAACCTATTGTGGACGTGGTTCATCGCCGCGTATGGGCCTACGAAGCTCTTGTGCGCGGCCGCGACGGGCAGGGAGCCAAATGGGTTCTTGACCAGGTGACCCCTGACAACCGCTATTCATTTGATCAAGTCTGCCGGGTCAAGGCGATAGAACTAGCCGCTCAGCTGTTCAACACCTGCGATGGACCGCTGCTTTCCATCAATTTTCTTCCTAATGCGGTTTACGTACCCGCAGCCTGTATTCGCGTGACGCTTCAAGCCGCAGACCGGACCGGCTTTCCCATAGACCGCATCATGCTGGAAATTACCGAAAGTGAGCGGATCGACGACGTTGAGCACATCAAGAACATCATCCGAGAATACAAAGCGCGCAAGCTCGTGACCGCAATCGATGATTTCGGTGCCGGATTTGCTGGGCTGGGGCTGCTTGCGGAGTTTCAGCCGGACGTCATCAAGCTTGACATGGACCTCGTCCGAAATCTGCATCTGGATCAAGGGCGAGTGGCAATTTTGAAAGGTATAATGGCGACAGCCAACTTGCTTGGGCTTACAGTCGTCGCTGAAGGCATTGAAACTATCGACGAGGCAAGGGTGCTCCACGAATTGGGTATCAGATTGATGCAGGGGTTTCTTTTTGCTCGGCCGAAGCTGGAAGCTTTGCCGGACATTCAATGGCAGGACATCGAAGGCGTTCAAACGCGTCATGTCGGCTGATAGAGGGACAGGCTGACTTTTCGAAGTCAGTCCCCTATTTGTCGAACAGATGTCGATCCACAGAGCCGATCGGCTGTTCTGCGCCATAAGCGAACTGGCCACTCCCGAACTTTTACGCCCCCCACCTTCCCCCCTCCCCATGGTCGCTGCAGCGTCCCGGTGCTATCCTGATACATTCGTCCGGATTTTGCCGGCGTTTCAGTCTTTTGAGGAGCTATCATGAGCGAGGATCCGGGGCCTGGCGAGCTGGCGCGTCTTTTCCGCGAGCGGCTGGAGGCCGAGCAGGCCGAGCTTGAAGGGATGACCAGGAGCACGGGTGAAGATCGCAAGCCGGTGGCGCTGGACCAGCAGAGTATCGGCCGGGTGTCGCGGATCGACTCGCTGCAGGTGCAGGCGATGGCGCAGGCTTCCGAGGGTCGCCGCCAGTTGCGGCGCAGGCGCGTGGCCGGCGCCCTTGCCCGAATCGAGGAGGAAGAATTCGGCTATTGTGTCGACTGCGGGAGCTTCATTGGCTTGAAACGGCTCGAGATTGACCCGACCGTGTTTCGCTGCGTCGCCTGTGAAACGGGCTGATCAGCCTGGTCTTGCCGCGCGCCTTCGCCTTCAGTGCCGTCAGCTGCTCATCGCCCGGATTTCCTGATATCGCGGGCAGCGGGTTTCATGGTCATTGACGAGGCCGACCGCCTGCATCCAGGCATAGACAATCACCGGCCCGGCAAACTTGAAGCCGCGCCGCTTGAGCGCCTTCGAGATGGTCTCGGACAGCGCCGTTTTCGCGGGCGCATTGCCCCATCGGTCAAGCCGGCCATCGAGCGGCTGGCCATCGACAAATCCCCAGCACCAGTCAGAGAAGTCCTCGCCCCGTTCGGCCATGTCCAGACAGGCGCGGGCATTGCCGATGATGGACTCGATCTTTTTCGGGCTGCGAATGATGCCGGGATTGGCGAGTGCGCGTTCCATGCGTGGCCCGTCCCAGGCGGCGAGCTTTTCCGGCGCAAAACCCTCGAATTCCTCCAGGATCGTCTCGCGCTTGCGCAGGATGGTGATCCAGGCGAGGCCCGCCTGCATCCCGTCGAGCATCAGCTTGGCAAACAGCGCCTGGTTGTCGCGCACCGGCACGCCCCATTCGGTGTCATGATAGGCGCGGTAGAGCGCATCATTCGCCGGCGCCCAGCCGCAGGAGATATCGTCAGCGTTTTGCGTCATGATCGCGGTACGCTGCAATTTCCCCGTCCAGCCAGGCTGGGATTTCAAGGCTGGCAGCCGCTTCGCCGGCCAGAATGTCGGCGCCTGACCCTTGTGCTTTTGCCAGCCGGTCGACGCGGATCCGGGCCAGGCCGAGTGGGCCGCTGGCGCTGGTCACCTCACCAAGTGTCGAGCCGCCGGCCGTCACGCTTGCGCCCGCCACGACGCCCTCGCCTGTCAGGGTGATGGTCCGCCTGCGCACATTGCCCCGGCGATGCATCCGGCTGACCACTTCCTGGCCGACAAAGCAGCCCTTCTTCAGATCGACGCCGCCATGCCGGTCCATGTTGATGTCGGACGGGAACACGTCTGCGGCGGTGAAATCCTCCCCAAACTCGGCAATGCCTGCGGCAAGGCGGATGTCCCTCCAGTGTGACGAGCCGTCCGCGCCTGATCTGTCCGCAGGGTGGAAAGCCCGGCGGGGCAGGGCCGGGTCGCGCGGATCGGCAAAACCGCCAGGGTCGAGACAAACCGCCATGTCCTTCTGCAGGCCGATTTCCACATTGGCGCGCAGGCGGAACAGTCGCAGGCGTTTTGCCAGGTCTTCGGCGGCGGCGTGCGCGACATCGAGCTGCACCGTGTCGCCGTTCCTGAGCGCGAGAAAGTCGCTGATGACCTTCCCCTGCGGCGTGAGCAAGGCGCCGTAGCGCGCCTCGCCGTCCTGCCAGTCCATCGTGTTGTTGGTGACCAGCCTTTCAAGCAGCGCCAGCGTGTCGGGGCCCTCAAGCAACAAGGCGCAGCGGGCAGGAAGATGGAGAGTTTTCGTCATGCGTCACATCTAGCGACGCTGACGCGCAATTGAAATCCCTCGTCCGGCCGCGTTCAAAGCGGAAGCCGCATCCTTACGCGCAACCCGCCCAGGGGGCTGTCTTCAAGGCGCACATCACCGCCGTGGGCGCGGGCGGTGTCACGCGCAAGCCCGAGCCCGAGCCCGGTTCCCGGACTGCTGCGCGATCGCGCGCCGTCAAGCCGGGTGAATGGCCTGAACGCCTCCTCACGCAGGTCGCGGGCGATACCCGGTCCGTCATCATCGATCAGCAGGTCGGCGCCATGAGGGCCCTTGACCAGCCGCACCTGCACCTTCTGGCCGTAGCTGACAGCATTGCCCAGCAGGTTGGAGATGGTCCGCCGGATGGCAAGCGGGCGTGCAACGATCATGACCGGGTCAAGCCGTGCGAGTTCGACCGGGCTTTCGAAGCGTTCCGCCACCGCCCTGACCATGCCTGCCAGGTCAACCGGTTCGGGCGCTTCCACTTCCTCGCCGCGGGCAAAAGCCAGATACTCGCTCAGCATCGCTTCCATTTCCTCGATATCGCTGCGCGCGGCGGCAATGTCCGGGGCGGTGTCCATCATGGCCAATTGCAGTTTCAGGCGTGTCAGCGGTGTCCTGAGATCGTGGCTGACACCCGCGAGCAGGGCTGTGCGCTGCTCTGCAAAGGCGGTCAGGCGTGCGCGCATGTCCATCACCGCGCGGGCCGCGTCGCGCACTTCCGTGGCACCCGACGGGCGAAATCCCGGCAATTCCCGACCCCTGCCATAGGCCGTTGCCGCTTCGGTAAGCTTGAGGATGGACCCCACCTGATTGCGCAGGAAGCCGAAGGCGAGCGCCAGCATGAAAAGCGTGCCCAGCAGCACCCAGACGATCGTGAAATGCGTATTGGCTGCGAGCGCACGCTTGCGGTCGATCAGCACACGCACGGCGCCGTCACCGTTCGGGCTGCGGAAGTCGAGCACCGAGGCGCCATCGGTGACGCGAACCTCCACCGGGGCGTCGATGAATGTGCCCATTTGCTGGCGCAGGATGTCACCATAGGCAAACCTGTCATCGGCATGGTCGGGGAAGGCCATACCCCCTGCGAAATTGCACTCGAGTTCAAGGCCAAGCTGGTCGGCGAGCACGTGCGTGCCTGCGAATTCCTGTCCGGGTGTCGTGCACTGGCGGATGATCAGGCCAACCTCGCGGGCGATGGACTGGGACAGCTTCTCGTTTACCGCGCTGATATGTTCGCGATAATAATAGATCGTCGTGATTGCGAAGATTGCGAGCACCGGCACCGCCACCAGCATCGCCAACCGCGCGTAAAGGCCGTGCGGCGTGAAGTTTCGCAGGCGGAAACGGCTCATGATCGCAGCTCCTGTTGCCTTTCCCCGGCGATCAGCCTGCCACCAGCCGGTAGCCGATGCCGCGCACGGTCTGCAGATGCACAGGCTGGCGCGGGTCGCGCTCGATCTTGCGTCTCAGGCGCGTGACCTGCACGTCGATGGCCCGCTCAAGCCCGGCAGATGTCGCGCGCGCCAACTCCTCCCGGCTCACCGCTTCGCCCGGCGTGCGGGCCAGGCGCGAGAGCAGAAGCACCTCCGATTCGGTCAGGTGGACCTGGCCGTCCCCGGCCATCAGCTGGCCGCTGTCGGGATTGAATTCGAGACCTGACAGCCTGAGCGTCTCCTGGGGAGGGTCTCCCTGTCCGGCCCGGCGCAGGATCGCACATACGCGCAGTTCCAGCTCCTGTGGATCGAACGGCTTGGCCAGATAGTCATCCGCACCGCGCTGGAGGCCCTCTATCCGGTCTTCCGCCATCCCCCGCGCGGTCAGCAGCAACACAGGCAGGTCGGTGACCGAGCGGATCGCCGAGAGCAGGGACAGGCCGTCCTCGCCCGGCATCATGATGTCGAGAATCGCCAGGTCAAAGCTTAGTGTGACCATCAGCCGGCGTGCCGATGCAGCGTCGCTGGCAGTTGTCACGCGGTACCCGGCCTTGACAAGGTAGCGTCTCAGCAATTCGCGGATGCGGTCGTCATCATCGACAACAAGCAGGTGGAAATCACTCATCGCGACAAGGCCTCCAGCAGGCGGCGGGCACCCGACACCTGGTCAGGACCGGCCTCGCGATAGGCTTGTTTGAGGCGTTCACGCATGGCCGAGGCAAGCGGCGCTGTCACCGCCACACCGTCTGGCGAGAGTGTCAGGGATCGCTGGCGGCGGTCCTGTCCGGCTCTGGGTCGCTGGATCAGGCGGCGTTCGTCCAGTGTGCCGAGAATACGCGCCAGTGTCGGGACCGTCGCGGCAAGGCGTTCGCGCAATTGACCGACATTGAGGCCCGGCTGGTAGCGGATCGCCATGAGCACCTGCATCTCGCTGCGCGACAGCGCGGCCGACTGGCGCGTGGTTTCGGCGGCCGCTGAAAGGGCGCGTTCCCCGGCAAGGATCAGCATGACCCCGCGGTCAAGCTCGGCGTCACGAAGATACAGGCGCGGATCGGCCGAGGCGGCAGGTTCAAGGGAGCTTGACCCCGGTGTGTTGACTTCATCACTCATCGTCTCAGAATGACCGATTGAACAAGTCAGGCGCAAGCGGAGATCGCTGCAGATGGATTTTATTCCTTTCGACGACAGGGACGGTTATATCTGGATGGACGGCGCGTTTCGCGCCTGGCGAGACGCCAAGGTCCATGTGCTGACCCACGGGCTGCACTATGCCTCCTGCGTTTTCGAGGGAGAGCGCGCCTATGGTGGCAGGATTTTCCGCTCTCTCGACCATTCGAGGCGACTGGCGAATTCCGCCCGCATTCTCGATTTCGATTTGCCTTTCACTGTTGAGGAAATCGAGGAGGCCAAGAACGAGGCCTTGGAAAAGGCTGGCCTGGAGAGCGCCTATGTGCGCGCGGTGGCCTGGCGCGGCGCTGAAAAGATGGGTCTGTCGGCGCAGGACAATACCATCCACCTTGCGATCGCAGCCTGGGAATGGGGCGATTATTTCGACAACAAGATGGCAGGCATCAAGCTGACCAATGCCCAATGGAAGCGTCCCTCCCCGGAAACCGCGCCGCATGATGCCAAGGCCGCCGGTCTCTACATGATCTGCACCATGTCCAAACATGCCGCCGAGCGGGCAGGCTATGCCGATGCGCTGATGCTTGATTATCGCGGGCAGGTGGCCGAGGCGACGGGTGCCAATATCTTTTTCGTGCGCGACGGCGTTCTGCACACCCCGACGCCGGACTGTTTCCTCAACGGCCTGACCCGCCAGACGGTGATTACACTCGCCGGGAAACGCCAGATCGAAGTGGTCGAGCGCGCCATCATGCCTGATGAACTGCCGACATTCTCGGAGTGCTTCATCACCGGTTCGGCCGCCGAGGTCACGCCCGTCAACGAGATCGCAGGCCAGGGCTACAAGCCGGGGCAGATCACGCAGGCGCTGGTCGAAGACTATGAGCAGGCCACACTGGGCAAGCTCGATCTGGCAGGTTGAACGCAGACGATTTCTGTCGGCCTGCCGTGCGCCAGTGCTGAAAAAAACACAGCCCGGGAATTGTCTGTCGTGCGCTTATTCGGCGGCCTTCTGCGACGTTTCGGCAAGCTGGAACAAGTCTTCCACGGCGACGCCGAAGTAGCGCGCCATTTTCAGCGCGATGAATGTTGACGGCGTGAACCGCCCCACTTCAATTGTCGAGATTGTCTTGCGGCTCACGCCGATGGCATCAGCCAGTTCGTCCTGGCTGATGGCATGCTCGGCGCGATAGACCCGGATACGGTTCGAAAGCTGACTGGCCATCAGGCGACACCGTCGGAATCATTGCTCGCCGCCTCGACCCCGCCAGTGGCAAGGAAGAAGGCGCCGGCAAAGAACATGGCGATCACGGCGAACAGCATCTCGATCAAAACCTCCGGTGCGATGTCGGGGGCCCAGCGCATCGAAGCGATCTTGAATGCGACGAGAACGACAATGACGAAGGAAAAGCTGCGCGCCGCGCTCTGGCGGTAAACCGACCAGATGAAACTGTCATGCGTCTGGCAGTCATGCCGTGCACGCATCAGTTTGAACCGGACGAAGGCTGTGCCGACCACGCCGAGGACCAGTATGCCAAGCCCGAGTGAGACATGGTCGAGAATGCTGGCATAGACAGGCGGGACGAAGGACTGGGCCGCCTCAAGCATCCAGGCGAGGCCCGCAAGTCCGATACCCAGCGCTGTGATCTGCATGAAACGCTCGCTGAATTGTGCGGGATTTCGAGGGCGCGTGAATGACATATGATTTCCTTTCCAAGGATAGACTGCGGTGAAACTTATTCTACTCATACTGATACCCGTAGGTTTCATAATTGTCAATCCGTGTCTCTCTATGACGTTTCAATTCGGGGTGCGGGGGCGACGGCACGGCCGCTTGCTCGGCTCGCTAGGGCGGCCCGCCGCAAAGCCCGTTTCGAGCCCCGCAGCGTGCCGTCGGCGTCGCCGCCAACCTGCGTCTTCTGGCCCTGGCCTGGCGGGTCTTGATTTCGCGGGGCCCTGAGGGGTGTCCCGAATAAAGACAAACCCCTTTGAAATGCAAAAATACTACCAGAGCGCGCATATTAACGTTTCGTCAGGTATTCCCGCATAAGTAGCAAATATGATCTGCACAAGGGGAAAGCTGATGAAACGAACACTATTTGCGAGCGCTGCTGCACTCGTGTTTTCCGCAATCGCGCTGCAAGCCCAGGCTGACAACAACGCTGTTGAAAGCCGGCTCGAAGTCGCAACGGTCGTGGAAGCTTCCGAAGGCGAGACGCTGGAGCCGGCCCGCACAATCACTCCGGGCGCTGTCCTGCAGTACAGTCTTGACTACACAAACAGGTCCGAAACCGGCCTTGATGGTTTCACGATCGTCGGACCGATCCCTGAAAACACGACATTTCTCCTTGAGACCGAGCGTGCCGACAGAAGGTCGGTGTTCGAAGCCAAGGTGGAGGGGCTCGACTGGGCGCAGCCGCCCATAACCCGTTACGAAACCGATGGCGACGGTGTCGTCCATTCGGTCATCGTGCCCGCCAGCGAATATGCTGCCGTGCGCTGGAGGCTCGCTGAGCCGCTGGAGCCCGGCGGGTCCGCAAGCGCGGCCTACAGGGTCCGGGTCGCAAACTAGCGCTCCGGTCATTTCCGCCACCTTCGCCCTAACCCTCACCGCTTGCAAACGTCTCGCCAGGAGCCATACGACATGAAACACAACCCCAGGATGAAGCGCCCGCTGATCGCTTCGGGTCTCGCCGTGAGCGCCATTGCGCTGATGGCTGGCGCCGCTCTCGCTGCCCCGCCACCGGCCGATACCGTGATCGGCAACCAGGCCGCGGCCACCTACATCTCGAACGGCGAGTCCTTCACCGTCCAGTCCAACCTGGTCGAGACCGTTGTCAACGAAGTCTTCGATGTCACGCTGTCAACCGACCAGACACGCGATGGTGCGCCGGGCGGCCTGGTCTTCTTCCCGCACACGATCACCAATGACAGCAACACCGATGATGTGTTCGACCTGTTGACGGCTGTGTCCGGGGGAACGGACGACTTTCCGCTGACAGCGGTGGAGATCTTTCCCGACCGCGACCGCGACGGCGTTCCCGACAGCCTGACGCCGATCAGCGAAACGCCCGCCATCCTTGCCGGCGAAAGCTATGGCGTCGTGGTTCGCGCCACTGTGCCATCGACCGCCGCCCCGACAGAAGTCACCGATTTCACGCTCACGGCCACAAGCCAGGGCGATGCGACCGTGACCCAGACCAATACCGATATTGTCAGCATCACCACCGATGGTGTGGTCGACCTTCTCAAGGACCAGTCGCTCAGCATCGATGCTGACGGGGACGGCAAGATCAGCCTCGGCGATACGATCGAGGTGACGCTGACCTATTCCAACACCGGTATCGGAGCGGCAACCGGCGTCATCATTACCGACGACCTGCCGACGACCAATACTGCAGGCGAGCCCATCACGCTGGACTATGTCGCAGGTTCGGGCCGATGGTCCGACAATCCCGGCGTCGTGCTCACCGATGCGTCGGGAAACACCGAAGCCACGAATGCGCAGGGCACCTCGCTCGAATACGAGACAGCCGGCGCAAGCACGGTCACGGCAAGACTGGACACGCTTGCGCCCGGCCGCTCCGGCACGCTCCGCTTCAGCTACCAGATCACCGCAGCTCTGCAGGGCACGATCGAGAATATCGCCCTGGTCGAGAGTGACACCCAGTCCCAGACATCCTCCAACCCGTCCCCGGTCAGTGTCGATCCGTCTGCCGACCTGGTGGTAGCCGACGCCGCAGCCCTCAGCGCGACCCCCGGCACCGGCGTGGACGGGGCCAACCTTGACGCCGCCGACGCCTCGGCAAGCGATGATGATGGCGCGCAGGATGATGTCACCACCGAGGCCGATGACGTGTTCGCCGGCGAAAGCATGGTGTTCGACCTCGTCCTGACAAATCTCGGAAACGAGGCCGATACGATCCTGCTGGACGTGGCCAATGGCGACTTCCCCATCGGCACCAGCTTCAACTTTGTCGCCGCCGATGGCATCACCCCGCTGGTCGGTGACAAGGTCGACCTCGTATCGGGGGGCACTGCCCATGTTCGCCTCGTCGCCAGCCTTCCCGCCGATGCGCCTGCCACAGCGGCGCCCGCAGGCTTTGACGCAACCGTGACGGCGACCTCGCGCAAGGATGGCGCGGTGTCGAATACCAGCACGGTCCTCTTCAACGGCGCCGTGCTCACACCTCCGGTTGACCTGGTCAATACGGACGGCGCGGGCGGCGTGACCGGCGGTGTCGGGAACGGCGCAGTCGATGATGGCGGAAATCCCTGGCAGACACTGACGGTTCGCCCCGGTGAGACCGCCGTGTTCCCGCTCCGGATCAGCGTGGATGCCGGCGCGCCTGCCAACACGTTCGACCTGCTGGCCTCGACCGATGCGAGCTTTGCAACCCTGAACCTGCCCAATAGCTGGTCGGTAGAGTTCTTCGACGCCAGCGGTGTGAAGATCACCTCGACAGGTGCGCTCACCCCGAGTGCGGGTGCGCCGGCTGTGTTCGACTATGAGGCGCGGGTCTTCGTGCCGGCCAATGCGCAGGCTGATGCCGCCGGGACCGGCATCTATTTCCGGGCCGACAGTCCGGTCAACGGGGCTTCAGACACCAAGCTTGATGGTGTGGCGATCGCGGAAGTGGTCGATGTCGCCATCGAGGCCGATACGGTCGCGCAGGCGGCGCCCGGCGGTGTCGCCATTGTTCCCCATACCATCACCAACCTGGGCAACTCGACACTCACCGCTGGGGGTCTGAGTGTCGGTGGCAGTGACCCGTTCACAGGGCAGGGGATCTCCGCGGCGGTCTTCTATGACGCCAATGATGACGGCGTGCTCGACGCCGGGGACCCGCTGATCACGGACATCTCGCAGATCACCGGCGCCGACGCTGCGGCTGGCTTTGCGCCCGGAGAGCAGGCACGCGTGTTCGTGCGTGCCCAGGTGCCTTCGACGGCCAGTTTCGGCATTCAGGAAACCGGGGACCTGACGCTGGCGATCAGCCTGACAACCGAGAATGGCGCGGCCACTGACGAGGATACGGCCAACAACACCGTCTTCGACACGATCACGATCATTTCCGGAGACATGGTGATCACCAAGGAGCAGGCCGTTGACGCAGACTGTGACGGGACACCGGAGGGCAGCTATTCGCTCAACGCCCTGTCGGCAGATCCGGGCGCCTGCATCGCCTACCGGCTGATTGCCGACAATACCGGAACCGAGGAAGCCACCAATGTCGTGATCAATGACACGGTTCCCGGTTTCACCACCCTCGAGACCTGCACGGCTGATGCCTGCGCACCTGCCCTGACCATTGATGGTGCGCCAGGCAGCGTGGACATCGCTCCGCCGGACGAGGGCACAGGATCAGTGGCAAGCTCCGCGCAGAATGCCGGCTTTTCACTGTCGCCGGGGTCACGCGCCGTTCTGACCTTCTCGGTCGAGATCGACGCGTAATCCCTCCACCCCCGGGCGGTGCATGCCGGCAAGACCGCCCCTCCGAGCCGGCATGCACCGCCCACCTTCCACGATTTCAATCCGGCCGTGTCCTGCGACACTGCTGCCCCTTTCACCCCCATCGAGCCGAGGGAGTTTCGGTATGACCAGGTCCCTGGCGCCTGTCTGGCGCGTGCAAAGCCTGATGCTGGTTTCGGCGATTGCCGGCCCTGCCGCGCGCGCCGACATGCCTCTGGCCGGCACCGCGATCAATAATACCGGCGAGGTGAGTTATATCAACGCACGTATCGGCCAGGTCGAGACGGTGTCCACCAACACCGTGTCCACGCTTGTCGCCGAGCGGCCGCGTTTCGACATCGATGTCGACCAGACTTATGTCCGCGCGCCTGGCGAAACGGCGCTGTTTGCCTTTCAGGTCACCAATACCGGCAACACCATTGCCCATGTCGAGACCGCCTTTGGCGACATTTCAGGCGATTTCGACTTTTCGTTTGCTGCCGCCTGGCTCGACATCAACGACAATGGAAAGATCGATCCGACGGATGTGCGCCTTGATGGCGAGACGATACTGAGCCTTCCCTATGGCGCGCGCCGCAGTGTCCTTGTCGAGGTCGGCGTGCC
>CAYXQV010000015.1:14005-19231 GCA_964467505.1 uncultured Hyphomonadaceae bacterium
GCCCTGCGCAACAATGCCAATGCGCCGTTTGATCCCGACCGGCTCTTCGATGGCGTGCCCCTCAACATTGATGGTGTTGCCGAGGAGGTTCTTCTCGTGCGCGATGCCATACCGCTGCACACCGAATTTTCGCGTGTCCTGGAGGCGACCGATTTCACCGTGGTCTACCAGACCGGCGCGGATGCCCCTGATGAATGGTCGCGCACACCGCCCGCCGAGCCCGGCGATATCACGGCCCTTGGTTTCATGCGCGCAGACCCGTTTCCCACCGGAGAGTCGCGTGACCTGCGGTTTGCCGTCAACGTAAACCCTGGAACCGATGGCCTGATGGTCGAGAATACGGGCGAGGTTCTGCTTCCCGGTGGCCCGTCCGGCTTCGATCCATCGCCATCAAACCGGGTTGTGACATCGATCACCGGTGACCCCGGACATCTGGAAATCTACGCCGATGACACGTTCGGCGAGCCGGCAAGCGATCTGGATTTCGGCGACACCCTGTTCATCGAGGCGCTGTCGGGCCAGTGCAATATCAGTTCCGGCATCGACCGGGCCGCGATCACGGTTTCCAGCGAGCCCGAAGGCGATCGCGAGATCATTGTGGCGGTGGAAACGGCCCCCAATTCCGGTGTTTTCCGCACCCAGGCGCTGCCCGTCAGCCAGGCCGGCGCGATTCTTCCCGGCGATGGCGTCCTGCAGGCAAGCCGAAGGTCGCTGGCAACCGCCAGCATTGACTGCGACACCGGCCTGACCGACACGCTGACCATCGCGCCTGCAGGTGTCGTGTTCGATTCAGCCACCAACACGCCTGTTCCCGGCGTTCTGGTCGAACTGGTCAGTGCCGGGGGCGAGGTCCTTCACAGCGATACGACCGACGCTGCTGGCCTGTTTGATATCGCAGCGCCGGCGGCCGGAGCGGCGCGTCTGCGGGTCACACCGTCGCCTGACCTGATCGCGCCGTCGCGGCGATCGGGCTTTGCCGGCTATGGCCGCCAGGTCCGGGCCGGCGCCTCCTTCGGCAAGCCCTTCGAGATCACGCTGCCCGGGCGCACGCTCAATATCGACGTTCCCGTCGATCCTGACCTGACCGGCGCGCTGGCGGCGGCCAAGTCTTCGCCTGCGGTGGAAGCGCGCACCGGCGATATCGTGACCTTCACGGTCGAGCTGCGCAACAACGCCCCGATTGCGGTGCAGATGAGCGAGGTCGAAGACAGGCTGCCGCCGGGCTTTGTCTATCTTGATCGATCGGCCCGCCTTGACGGTGTGTCGCTTTCCGACCCGCGCCGCGAGCCGGGCGGCGAGATCGTGTTCGACACCGGACTGATCGAGCCGTTTTCCGAAAGACAGCTGGTCTACTCGGTCCGTGTGACCCCGAATGCCGGCCAGGGTGAGCGGACGAATTTCGCGCAGATCAGCGGCATTCCGGCAGGATTCACGCAGCCGGTTGTCTCCAACCTCGCGTCCCACACGGTGCGTATCGACGATTCTTCCGGCGTGTTCTCGCGCGACGGCGTGGTGCTCGGCAAGGTGTTTCTCGACTGCGATGGCGACGGGGTCCAGTCCAACCAATCGGGAGCCGAGCCCGGCCTGCCGGGGGTGCAATTGCACATGGAGAACGGATTGACGGTGGTCAGCGATCCGAAGGGGCGCTTTTCGCTGCCCGGCCTTGCACCGCGAACCCATGTCATCGACATTTATGAACCGACACTGCCGGCAGGCACGCATGTGGCGGTGACGCGGACACTGGATGCGCAAAGCCCCGGCTCGCGTTTTATTGATCTCAAGGCCGGTGAAATTCGCTCCGAAGCGTTTGCCGTGCGCCCCGCAGACGGTGAGAGCTGCTCTGGCGAGCTGGGCGAGCGTATCCGTGCGCGCATCGATGGCTTTGACCAGGTTGCGCTGGGTGCTGCGCGATCGGCGGGCAGCCTGCAATTCGACCGGGTCGGTCCTTCCGGCGCCAGCCGGGTCGAAGCGACCCGTTCGGTCGAGAGCGCAGCCTTTGACCGCTCGCGCACTTCAGCCCGGCTGAGACCCGGCGCCAAGTCGATTGCGCCCACCATTGAACTTGAGCCGCTGCTCGCCGGGCTTTCCGAAGTGCCCGCCTTCCTGGACCTGGAAGATGGCGACAGCGTTCTTGGCCAGAAGATTTCCGTGCGGGTGGCCGCGCCGGCACAAACCCAGATTGAACTCAAGCGCAATGGCTCGCTCGTGCCCGGTGATCGTATCGGGCGGAAGGTGAGCAATGGTGAGCACCAGATCATCGAATATGTGTCGGTGCCGATGAAGCCGGGCGCCAACACGCTGTCACTCATGGTGCGCGACAGTTTCGGAAATGTCCGCTCCGAAGAGGTGATCACGATCGAGGCTCCGGGCAAACCGGCAGGCATACGCCTCGTGGCACCAGATGAGGCGGTGGCCGATCCCTCCCGCCCGGTCGGTGTGACCATTGAAGTGGTCGACGGCGAGGGCCGCATCGCAGCTGCCCCGCTCGAGGTGACGCTGGTAGCGCGCACCGACCGTTTCGATGCACGCGATGCCCGCCCCGGCATGCCCGGACTGCAGACCCGGCTGGACAGCGGCCAGACGCGGGTCGAACTCTTTCCGGCCGGCGAGGTCGGCACCCGCACGATCCGCGTTGAAAGCCCGCTGGGCGATGCCGAGGCGCGGATCAGGTTCACAGCCGACACCGAAAGCGCGCTGATCGCGGTGGGATTGCTGGAGGCCAATATCGACCTGGCCGGCGATGGTGATGCCGGTCTGGGGCCGTGGCTGCGGACAGAGGAAATCAGTCCCTTTGAAGATACACAGGCGGGCGTTGAGGGGGCCATTTACATGAAGGGCAAGGTGGCGGGCGATACGCTGCTGACGCTTCGCTATGACAGTGACAAGGATGTCGAGGACGATCTTTTCCGCTCGGTCGAGCCCGATGATTTCTATCCTGTCTATGGCGACACGTCCGAGCGCGGTTTTGATGCCCGCTCGCGTGGTAAGGCGTTCGCCCGGCTTGAGCGTGGCGCCTCATATCTGATGTATGGAGACGTGACCTATAGCGCGCAGGCTGATGCGATCAGACTGGGACGCTATCGCCGTTCGCTGGAGGGCGCGCGCGGGCATTTCGAGGGCGGGCGGTTCACCATGGACCTGTTCGCCGGTGAAACGAATGCCCGCCAGGTCGTGCGCGAGATCGAGGGCCGCGGCCTGTCGGGCCCCTATGATCTCGATGTGTCCGATGTCGTTCGCAATTCCGAGCGTGTGGAACTGATCACGCGCGACCGTGACCAGCCGGGCGTCATCATCAAGACCCGGACGCTCAGCCGGTTTTCCGGTTACACCCTCGACTATTTCACCGGCAGCCTGATCTTTTCCACGCCGGTTCCGGCACGCGACGAGAATTTCAATCCGGTCAGCATCCGCGTCACCTTCGAGGCCGATGCCGGTGAAGGCGAAGACTATCTCGTGGCAGGCGCCGAGGCCGCGTTCGACCTGACCGACTGGATGAGCACGGGCGTCCGCCAGATCAGTGCTGACGCGCCGGTTGGCGACGAGGACCGGCGCGAAGTGGGGGCTGTCTGGCTTGAAGCGCGCAGCGGGGATGGCGATGTGCTGCAGCTTGAAGCTGCGCGATCACAGTCCAGCCAGGCGCGCGAGGGCAATGCGGTCCGCCTGTCCTATGAACGCTCTGGCGAGGCGGGCAGCCTGGGTGTGCGCGCGGCGCATGCTTCGGCCGATTTCGACGCGCCGGGTGCGGAAGTCACTTCGGGCCGCGACGAAGCGCGCATCTTCTTCAACCGGCGGCTGAGCACCGGACTTTTCAGCGCCGAGGCGCTCTACACCGCGCAGACACAGGGTGAGCGCCAGCGCTATGGCGCGGTCGCCCGCTATGAACGCCCGGTCACTGACACGTTGCACCTGCGCGGCGGCGGGCGTTATGTGAATGACCGTGCGCAGGGCAATGACAAGACCGACGCTTTCACGGTTGTTGGCGGGGCGAGCTGGTCGCCGAAATCGCTCAGCGGTGCCTCCCTCGACGCCGAAGCCGAACATGACCTTGCAAGCGGGCGCCCGCACCGTCTGTCACTGAGCGCGGACTATGCGGTTACCGCACGCTGGCGGGCCTATACACAGGCGCAATGGTCGGCCTCGCGCAGTGGCCAGTTCGGGTTCACCGACCGTGCTGATGATGTCAGCCTGCGCGCCGGCACCGAATATCGCTGGTCGGACGGCCTCTCGGCATTTACCGAATATCGCGCGCGTGAGGACTTTTTCGACGCCGGGGTTGCCCAGGGGCTGGCGGCAAGCTGGTCGCTGTCGCCGGCGCTGTCCACGCGCGCACGCTTTGAACATGTCCAGCCGCTCGCGGAGAATTTCCAGCGGACCACGTCAGCCGGGGTCGGGGCAACCTATGAGCCCGGCGACCGCAGCTACCTGGTCGAGGGCGACGTGGAATATGGCGAGGCGACCAATGCCGCGAAATCCTGGTATGTCTCCACCGCCTATGGCCGGCGCTGGGAGGATGTCACGCTGCTCTCGCGCTCACGCCTGGCCGTGACGCTCGGCGATGACGGGCGCACCCGTGCGCGCTCACGCCTTGGCTGGGCCCACCGCCCGCCCACAGATGACGCCCTCAACACGCTTGTCTGGTACGAGTTCGATCTCGATGATGGCCGCGGCCAGCGAGAGACCCGCCACACCTGGTCGATCGGGGGTGAGCGAAAGGTCGAGGAGATCCTGCGCCTGCGCGGGCGGTTTGCAGGACAGTTCTATTCCCTCAACCGTTTCGATGGCGGCCTCGACGCCGACACTGTGACCCTCATGGCGCAGGCAGGCGCCGAGCGCGATTTCGCCAGGCGCTGGATCGCCGGCGCCAACCTTGCCAGTTTCACCGATGGTGATTTCGATGAGCAGACTTTTGCCATTGGCGGCGAGGTCGGGTTTGTTCCCGCGCGCAACGCCCTGCTTGCGCTGGGCTACAATCATGCCTTCTCCAGACAGGTCGACACGCCGCGCCTCTATCGCGATGGCTGGTTCATGAGGCTCCAGCTGAAATTCGACGACGGCCTCTGGGACATTTTCGACCGCAACTGACCTGTGTTTCCCTGCACTTGCGCCCGGGCGCCAGCCTGTCAGACACTTGTCGTCATGCCTGTTTCTTGTCCGGCCAGCTGACAATGCCATTTCGCAGCTCGCTGGCACGGATGACGAGCGGAGACCAGAGCACGCGGCCGTTCG
>CAYXQV010000016.1:0-15440 GCA_964467505.1 uncultured Hyphomonadaceae bacterium
ATCACGCTGGCGGATATCGGGCCGGTCTGCGACCTGTGTCAGCTGACCTATGAATTCGCCCATTCTGAGCGGTTCGAAAGGCTCGGTCTCGATTTCCTCGTCCCCTCGCTGCGTGCGTTCCGACACCTTGGTGCGCACCTGAAGACTCTGGCCTCCGATGAGCGTTTCGCCATCGATCTCGGCCGCTACTTCGAAAGGCTCCTGCCGGCATTCGATTGAGCCGGGGAAGCGCGTGGCGGGGCGTCTTTCGCCGGGAGGGCTGGAGCGGGTACACGGAATCGAACCGAGATCCTCAGCTTGGAAGGCTGCTGCACTACCGTTGTGCTATACCCGCATACGCAATTGCGGCTCGCGGCCGTCCCGGCGGGTGGTGGAGGGGACAGGATTCGAACCTGTGTACGCTAACGCGGGCAGATTTACAGTCTGCTGCCTTTAACCACTCGGCCACCCCTCCAGGCGACCCGCACGAAACGTCGTTTGACGCGCATGCGCGTGACCGTCAAAAGGGCTGGATGAGCCAACCCCCTGAACAATCGAAGAGCGCGTTATAGGTATGAACAAACCGGTGCGCAACCGCCCGCGTGACAAGCAGGCACGACAATCGCATGTGCCGCCGGACGGGCCGGTCTGGCTGTGGGGCAGTCATGCGGTGCTCGCGGCGATTGCCAACCGCGCGCGCGTTCGCCGCCGGCTGGTCGCCACCGAGAACGCTGCGCGCCGTCTCTCCCTGCTGGACCCGGAACTGCTGACAATTCGCGAGATCGACCGGTTGTTGCCGCCCGGCGCCGTCCATCAGGGCGTGGCAATTCTGACCGACCCGCTCGAGCCGATAGGGCTGGACGAGCTGATCGCTGCGGCGCCGCCGCGTGTGTGTGTCCTCGACCAGGTGGCCGATCCGCACAATCTCGGCGCGATCTTCCGCTCGGCGGGCGCATTTGCATTCGGCGCCATGGTCCTGCAGACGCGTCACTGCCCGCCCGTGACCGGTACACTGGCGAAATCCGCTGCCGGCGCCGTCGAGCTGGTCAGGGAGGTGCGCGTGGTCAACATTGCACGTGCCCTGGAGGCGCTCGCCGAGGCCGGCTTCCATACGCTCGGGCTTGACGGGGGCGCTGGCGCGCAGGTCGCAGCGGCAGTCACGGGCCATGAGCGGCTGGCGATTGTGCTGGGAGCGGAAGGCGCGGGCCTGCGCCCTTCGGTCGCATCGGCGTGCCAGCAACTCGCGCGGATCGAGATGCCGGGCGGAATGGAAAGTCTCAATGTCTCCAATGCGGCGGCAATTGCCTTTCACGAATGTGTGCGCGGCACGATTTCGCCCGATTGAGGGTGATGCTATGGAAAAGCAAGCGACCAGCTGGAGGTGCCCATGATGCGTCTGATTTCGGTGATCCTGATCATTGTCGGTCTCGTGGCGGGTGGGCTCGGCATGGCTGCAATGCTGAGCCGGGCGGATGCGCCCCGGCTGAGCGCTGGCGAAGATGACCTGCCCGAGGCAGCGGCCCCTGCGCCTGCGCCTACCGTGACCCCGCAAATGGCGCCGGGCTTTGATGGCGCCGGCACGCGCGCGGTTCTTCCGCAGGCTGTTCGCGACACTGAGATTGCCGAAAGCCTGCGCCGGGTGCCGGTTGCCCATGAGACACCGGCCGAGGCCGCCTATGGGCGCGCTTTCGATGTCACGCTCGCGATTGATGCCACCGGCGGTGACAGCGCAGCAGACGCGCTGCCAGGCCGCGGAAATGTCGCGGAAAGCGAAGCGCAGGTCTCCGAGGAGGTGAAGGCAAGCCTGGTCGGTTCCGCCTTTGACATCGAAGCCCTGTCGCCGGACATCCAGAGATTGTCGCCGCTGACGGAAAACACCTGGCGCTGGCGTGTCATGCCGCTGGAAACCGGCAGCCATGACCTCGTGATCGAAATCTATGCGTTCGCAGGCGGGCGCCTGCTTCCGGTGCGCACATTTCGCGATGAGGTCACGGTGGAAGTGTCGGCGCTTCGGCAGGCGATCAATTTCGCCCAGGCCGCAAACCCGCTTATCATGGTGTTTGGCGGCGTCGGCTCGGTGCTCGGCGGGATTTTCGGGGCGGCCCGCTTTTTCCGAAGATAGCCGGCATGGTGGCGGGCGGTTCAAATCGCCTGCCGCATGTTCTATCTCATGGGCCTGAACAACCTGCGCCGGGCCTTGAACCCGGACGGAGCGGAAAATGAATGACCTGAACTCACTGGGCTTTGCCAAGGCCCCAGCAGATACGCGTGTCGTGGCCGCCATGTCCGGCGGTGTCGACAGTTCCGTGGTCGCCGCAATGCTGAAGGCCGAGGGCTATGATGTCATCGGCATCACCCTGCAGCTTTATGATCACGGCGCGGCAATACAGAAAAAAGGCGCCTGCTGCGCGGGACAGGACATTCACGATGCGCGCAATGTCGCTGACCGGGTCGGTATTCCCCATTATGTGCTCGACTATGAAAGCCGTTTCCGCGAGCAGGTGATGGAGGATTTCGCCGACACCTATCTTGCCGGCTCGACGCCGATCCCGTGCATTCGCTGTAACCAGACGGTCAAGTTCTCCGATCTGCTGGCCACCGCGCGTGATCTGGGCGCCGACTGTCTTGCCACCGGTCACTATGTACAGCGCACTGAAGGGCGTTTTGGGCCAGAGCTTCACCGCGCCGTCGATGCTGCGCGTGACCAGTCCTATTTCCTGTTCGCCACGACACGTGAGCAGCTGGATTTCGTGCGCTTCCCGCTCGGCAACCTGCCAAAGGCGCGGGTGCGCGAGCTTGCCGAGAGTTTCGGTCTCGCCGTGGCCGACAAGCCCGACAGCCAGGATATCTGCTTCGTGCCAACCGGATCCTATGCCGATGTGGTGAAAAAGCTCCGTCCCGGTGCCGGGCGCAGCGGCGACATCGTGCATCTGGACGGACGCATTCTCGGCCAGCATGAAGGTGTCATCCACTACACGGTCGGCCAGAGGCGCGGGCTTGGCATCGCAACCGGTGAACCGCTTTATGTCGTGAAGATTGATGCGCCCGCCCGCAAGGTGATCGTCGGGCCGCAGGAAGCGCTGGCCACCCATGCGCTGATGCTGGAAGAGCTCAACTGGCTTGGCGAGGACGCGCTGGGCCTGGCTTGTGAGGCAGGCGTGGCGGTGCTGGCGCGAGTGCGCTCGACCCGTCCGCCCGTCGCGGCCCGGCTTGGCTTGCTGAACGGCGAACCGGCCGTGCATTTCGAAGCACCCGAAGCCGGCGTGGCGAAGGGACAGGCCTGCGTGCTCTATGATGCAGGCGATGAAGCCCGAGTGCTGGGTGGCGGCTTCATCGCCGCGACCTTCGGGGAGGCGGACAAAATCCAAACGGAGCAACAAGAGGCGTCCTGAATTTTGCTGAAAACTGACATTCCGGCTTCAGCGCGCCCTTAAAGGGCGGTGGGCTACACCTTGCGAACCGGCTCCCAGAATGGGCGCACACACGGAAAATCTTCGCAAGGTGGAAGACATGGATCAGCAGAATGCCCACACACTGAGTGTCGAGGGGCCCAATGGCCGCCCGCTCACGCTTGACGACCTGCCCCCGGCAAATATCCGCCGCTGGGTCACCCGTCGCAAGGCAGAAGTCGTTGCCGCCGTGGCCGGTGGCCTTCTCAGCCGCGACGAGGCGCTTGCGCGTTACGGGCTCTCGGAGGAGGAATATGTCGGCTGGGAGCGGCTCTACCGCGAGCACGGCCCCAAGGGCCTGCGCGCCACCCGGCTTCAGAAATACCGTTAAGGCGGGCGGCTGTCTTCTGCAGACGTCGGCCCCTGCTCCTGTTTTCGCTCCCGCCTGCCTGGCGCCATCGTTTCGGTTAAGCCGCGATTTACCCTGCCTGGCTTAATCAGTGTGCGAAGCGTCATTGCGCGGGCTTCGCGCGCGGTTCGGAGCAGACTGGCATGGCTGAACATTCTGGCGAAAGATCCGGCAAGATGACAGCCGGGCCGCTGCTCGTGGCGGCGGTATTCGCATTGATGCTGGCAGCATGGCGCGGCGTAGCGATCCTGCCGGCAGCCGAGCCGCTGCAAGTGGGCACCGCATTCGAACAGCGCCTGACACGGCTTGGCGCGACACTGGCCGGGCCGGATGCGATCCGGGTTGCGGCCAGCCAGCACGACGGCGGGCCGGCGCATGTCCTTGTGCTCCTCGATCCTGAGCGCGTTCCCGCCGGTTTCGAGCGCACAGCGCTTGAGGATGTCCTTGCTGCCGGTGGCCTGCTTGATGTGGATGCTGGCGACAGGCTCGAAATTCGCCAGACTTCGTTTGCGCCAGCGATGCTGTCGCGCCCATCGCTCATGGAACTGGCCGAGGTGTTCGCCTTGCTGGCGCTTGCAGGCTGGCTCGGCCGGCTGGCAATGACCGAAGACGCGCACGCGCCGGACCTGCGTGAAGCGATCCGTCCGGCCCATGATGTCACGCAACTGCCTGCTGCCTACGTGCCAGTCCGGGAAAATAGTGCCGTGCTTGAAGCTGCACGCAAGGATCCGGCCCGCACGGCGCGCGTCATCCGTGCCTGGCTGGCCGGCGAGGGGGCATATTCATGAGCGCACTACCCGCCATGCGGCCCACCACCAACCCCGGTGCGGCCCGCGCCGCAAAGCTGATGCTGGCCATGGGGCCGGATGCCGGGCCGGTCTGGGCGCAGTTGACAGCGCACGAGACGCAGACGATCACGGCACTGATGAACGATCTGCATACAGATGAGGCGCCGAGCGATACCGCGCTGCTGGACAGCTTCCTGCGCGAAAGCGAGGCGATTGCCACTGCTGCGCGCACGCAGGATGCAGGTGCGCCGATCGAAGCCGCGCTGCAGGCGGCAGCGCCTGAAACGCTTGCGGTGATCGCCGCTCAGGAGAGCCCCCAGATCGCTGCCTATATCATGTCGCGGATTGCGCCCCGCCAGGCAGCCAGCGTGTTGCGCATGCTCGACCAGGCCGGTGCGGTCGCAATTCTCAAGCGGATGGTCAGTTATTGCCCGCCGCCCGCCAATCTGCGCTGCGTGATCGATGAAAGTCTTCTGGCCACGCTGGAGCGGCTTGGTGCCGGGCGCGGCGACGGACATGAACAGGTCGCGCGAATCTTCGACCAGCTTGATCCGCGCCGCGAAGGTTCACTGCTTGCGGGCCTGGAAGCGCTTGATCCGCAGACGGGCAGGAAGGTCCGCTCGCTGATGTTTGGCTTCGATGATCTTGTCAGCTTGCCGGCCGCCGGTATCCAGACGCTTCTCGCCACTGCCGAGCGCGCCGACCTCGTCCATGCGCTCAAGGGTGCGCGCCATGCGACGCGCGATGCCTTCTTTGCCAATATGACGCAGCGTGCCGGCGAGCTTGTGCGTGAAGAGATGACGGCTCTGGGGGGTGTGCGCCGCAGCCAGGTCGAGGCGGCCCAGCGCCTGCTTGTCGATACCGCGCGCGAGCTGATACGGCGCGGCGATATCCGGCTGGAGCCGGCCGAAGACGACGAGCTTGTCGAATGAGCCGCCGCCGGATCGAAGCGCTCAGACCGTTCGACTTCAGGGCGGACTTCGTGCCGGGCCACGAGGAGGGGACGCGCGGCAACGCGGTCAGGCTCGCACCTGACGAACTGGCAGGGCTTGGTGCGCAGCTATATGCCGATGGCGCCGCGAAAGCCCAGGCGCGTCTCGATGCACAGGCCGCGTCACGCCTTGACGATGCGCTGTCGCGGATGGATCTGGCCGTGCAGGCCCTGCGCGAGCTCAGCGATGCGCTCGACCGGCTTGGCCGGCAGGGAGCGTTGCCGGAGGGGCTGGCCGCGCTTGGCGAGCGCGCTGCGCAGACGCTTGCCGACGGTCAGGGTGACCTCTTTGCCTTCTGCGAAAGCCTTGAGCCGCCTGCCGGCGACGAAAAACACTCAGTAGAGGACCGACCGCGATGAGCGCACCTGC
Organism: uncultured Hyphomonadaceae bacterium; assembly: GCA_964467505.1. Taxonomy (GTDB): domain Bacteria; phylum Pseudomonadota; class Alphaproteobacteria; order Caulobacterales; family Hyphomonadaceae; genus UBA5336. The sequence goes on from CAYXQV010000016.1 coordinate 5,927, forward strand.
CAATCCCGCCCTTGCCCGCAGCCTGATGGATGTCCCGGTACGCGTTGACGTCGTGCTTGGCGAAGTTCGCATGCCGATGGAGGAACTGCTGGCGCTTTCTCCCGGCGAAGTCCTCGCGCTTGATCGCGGCACGCGTGAGGATGTCGATATTTACGTGTCGGACCGGCTGATGGCACGCGGGCGGCTGGTTGTCGCGGATGGCGAACTAGGCGTTACCCTCTCGGAGATTGTCGACGAGCGCCGCGCCGCCTGACTATTGCGGGGTGCGCTTCAGAAGTCGTATGCAATGCCCTTGCGTTCCCAGTCGCCAAACCGCGTCGGCTCGATCTGGCGCGGGCCGCCTTCCTCGCCTTCGCGCGCCTCTTCCAGGGCCTTAAGCTTCGCGTCATGTTCGGCGCGGCGACTGTCGGCCTCTTCCAGCGCCCGGCGGGCAGCCTCTGGCAGGCTGGCGCGGCGTGCGATTTCTTCCCTGTCTGGCTCGGACATGTGAGAAGCAGACTCCCGGTTTCGTTAACACTAACCATATAGTGCTGTGTGACTGCTTGACGAGCAGGGGCGACGGTTTGCACATTCGGAGTGTATCTCATTCATGGGTATGATGAAGACCTTCATCCTGATGGCCGCGATGACAGGCCTGTTCCTCGCCATCGGCTATCTCACGGCTGGCCCGATTGGCCTGGCGATCGCGTTTGCGGTGGCCGCTGGCATGAACCTGTTTGCCTACTGGAATGCTGACAAGATCGTGCTGCGAATGCAGGGCGCGCGCGAAGTGGACGCCAATGACCGCTCACCTGTGGTGCGCACGTTCCGGGACGACACGCTGCGCCTGGCCGAACATGCCGGCCTTCCCGCGCCGAGGGTTTATATCATCGACACCGCCCAGCCCAATGCCTTTGCGACGGGCCGCAATCCGCAAAACGCCGCCGTGGCCGCGACGACGGGTTTGTTGTCCCTGCTCTCGCGCGAAGAGGTCGCCGGGGTGATGGCCCATGAACTGGCGCACGTGCAGAACCGCGACAGTCTGACCATGACCGTGACCGCGACCCTGGCCGGGGCGATCGGCATGCTGGCGAATTTCGCACTGTTCTTCGGCAGTCGCGAGCGCGGCGGCCTGGTCACCAGCATTGCCGTGATGATCTTCGCTCCGATGGCCGCCGGCATCGTGCAGATGGCGATCTCGCGGTCACGCGAATACGAGGCCGACCGGCGCGGGGCCGAGATATGTGGTCACCCGCTCTGGCTCGCCTCGGCGCTGGAGAAGGTTGAACGTGGCGCGCGTGCACAGCTCAACCGCCATGCCGAGCGCCATCCCGCCGCAGCGCACATGTATATCATCAATCCGCTTGCCGGCTGGCGCGGCGACAGCCTGTTCTCGACCCATCCCTCCACGGCCAACCGGGTCGCGGCGCTGCGCCGGATGGCCGGCGAGGCGGAGGTGGTCTCCAATGACAACCAGCCCCGCGAGATCGCCCCGCGCCGTGGCAGCGGCCCATGGGGTGCGCGCGGACCCTGGGGTTGAGCGCGCCAGCCAGTCCGCGCCGGGCCGGCGCGCTCCTGCTGGCCCGCATTCTCACGGCACGCCGCACGCTTGATGACGCGCTGGGCGAGATCGATGAATTCGGCGCACTTGACGGTTCTGACAGGGCGTTTGCCCGTCTGCTGGTGAGCACCGCGCTGCGCGAGCTCGGGCGTCTGGACGCCGGGCTGGCACCTTTCCTGAAAGGCTCGATACACGATCTCGACCCGCCCGTCGCGGCGTTGCTGCGGATCGGCGCCGTACAGTGCTGGTGCCTGGGGACACCTGACCATGCCGCGGTCGGCGAAACGGTTGCCGCCGCTGGGCAGGGCAGTGAGACGCGCCGTGCCGCAGGGCTTGTCAACGCGGTGCTGCGCCGGGCCGCCACCGATCGCAGCGGGTTCGATGCGGCGCCCGCCGAAGCTGTCTGGCCCGACTGGCTGGCTGCGCGCCTGCGTGCTTGCCTCAGCGCGGCGCAGCTTGAAGCGCTTGCGCAGGCCCATCGGCGCGCGCCGGAACTGCATCTGACCGCGCGTGACCCGGCTGGCGCTGCGCGCGCGCTCGCAGCGCGGATGATGGCGTCGGGCAGTCTCGCCCTGCCGCTTGGGCCCATCGAGAGCCTGCCGGGTTATGATGAGGGCGAATGGTGGGTGCAGGATGCGGCGGCGGCCCTGCCCGCGCGCCTGCTCGCAGCCGGCCCGGGTGAAACGGTGATTGATCTGTGTGCAGCGCCGGGCGGCAAGACCATGCAACTGGCCGCGAACGGGGCACGTGTGATCGCGCTCGACCGCTCAAAGCCTCGCCTGCGCCGGCTTGCGGCCAATCTGGAGCGCACGCGATTGACCGGCAATGTCGAGATTGTGGCTGCCAATGCCGAGACATGGCGCCCGGCCGCGCCGGTCGGAAAGCTGCTGCTCGATGCGCCCTGCTCGGCTCTTGGCACGCTGAGGCGCCACCCCGAGGGCGCATGGATCAAGCGCCCGGCCGATCTTGAGCGCTTTCCGGACATTCAGTCGCGGCTGCTGGCGGCGGCAGGCGAGATGGTCCAATCGGGCGGGCGGCTGGTCTATTGTGTGTGCACGCCATTGCCCGAAGAGGGCGGGTCAGTCATTGAAAGGGCGCTGGCGAGCGGCGCATGGCGGCGCGAACCGGTTGGCGATGACGAGGTGGCTGGTTTCGGACACGCGCTGACGCCGGCGGGAGACCTCCTCACCGTTCCGGGCGGGACTGAAGACCATGACGCCTTCTATATCGCGCGACTCACACGCTTGTAATTCGCCAGGGCGATGCAATTTCGCTAGAACGACAGTTATTCGCCACAATATCGCCTTGCAGGGTTCATGTATCATTCAATCCGATACAGGCAGAAATGCTGCCAGGTTCAAAGTGCAAGGGAGCACAAAGTCATGATCACCCAGGTTTCCACGTTCCGCAAACCCAGCAGGCTGATGGCTGGCGCATTTGCGGCCATGACACTGGCGCTTGCCGGGTGTGCTGGCGGCTACGGCGCAAACGACGTCAGCTCGACGGGCGTGCGCGAAGCTGCGACTGTTCGCAGTGGCACGGTGACCGCCGTGCGCGAAGTGCGCATCCGGCCTGACAATTCCATTCTCGGCGCGGCCACAGGCGCGGTGCTCGGCGGGCTTGCCGGCTCCGAACTCGGTGGCGGCGACAAGGCGCAGACGGCAGGCGGTGTCGCCGGCGCCGTGCTTGGCGGCGTGGCCGGCAACGAGGCGGGCAAGGCTCTCAATACCCGTCAGGGCTATGCCTACACCGTGCGTTTCGACAGTGGCGAGGTAAAGGAAATCGTCCAGGGTGCCGATGTCTATATCGCGCCAGGCAATCCGGTGAACGTGACCTTCCGCACCGATGGCGTCATCGTCACGCCCGCCTACTGATATTACCTGACCAGCGCGCTACTTTTGCGCGAGTGTTAATGCAACCGCCATTTGCCTTGTGCAGATGGCGGTTCGCCCGTAAGAGAGGGGCGATGCAGAATGTGCTGATTTCTCCTTCCATTCTTTCGGCCGACTTTGCGAGGCTGGGGGAGGAAATTGCCGCGATTGAAACTGCGGGCGCCGATATGATCCACGTCGACGTGATGGATGGGCATTTCGTGCCAAATCTCACGATTGGTCCGCCCGTCATAAAGGCGTTGCGTCCGCATTCGGCCAAACCATTCGACGTGCATCTCATGATTGCACCTGTCGACGGTCTGATCCCTGCCTTCGCGCAGGCCGGCTGCGATATCCTCACCGTGCATCCCGAAGCCGGCCCGCATCTGCACCGCACATTGCAGTCAATCCGCGCAGCAGGCATGCGTGCGGGTGTTGCGCTGAATCCGGCAACGCCGGTCAGCTGCGTGGAGCCGGTAATCGACGATATCGACCTGGTCCTCGTGATGAGCGTGAATCCGGGATTTGGCGGGCAGACCTTCATCGAAAGCCAGCTTCGAAAGATCGAGAGTCTGCGCGCCATGATCGACCAGTCGGGCCGCGATATCATCCTCGAAGTGGATGGCGGCCTCAACCGGGAGACGGCGCCGCGTGCTGTTGCGGCGGGGGCAACTGCAATTGTTGCCGGCTCGGCGGTTTTCACGGGCGGGCCGCAGGCCTATGCAGATAATATCGCCGCCCTGCGGCCACGAATAAGCGTATAGTTCAACAACCGGATGGGCGGAGCGATGAGCGCCCCAATGCGTGACAATGAGGACAGGCCGCGCAGCGCCCAGGAGGATGCGGCGCTCTGGCAGCGCTTTCGTGGTGTGCCCGGCGCGCGCGTTCCTGACAGGCTCGCGCCCGGTCCGCGCCTTGTCGAGACCGCCGCGCAAGGCCCGGCGGGTTGGGCGGGGCTGAGACCTCTTGCGCCGCCCGACAACTTGCGGGGCGAAGCGCTCGGACGTGGTATCTGGCGCCATGGGCTGGAGCGTTTCGAGCTTGGAGACGAGGACCGGCCGTGGGCCATTGAAGGCGCGTCCCTGCACTTTCTTGACCGCGTCCACCGGTTCGACTGGCTCGGTGATCTCGTCGCTTGCGGACCGCAGTCCTGCGACAAGGCGCGGCAACTGAGCGATGCCTGGATTGCTGATTTTGGTCGCTTTGACGGGTTTGCCTGGCGCGTGGGGCCGACGGCTGACCGCGTCTGGAACTGGATGTCCTGCGGCGAGGTTCTTTTCGGCAAGGATCAGGGCCGTGCCGGGCGCGAGCGGTTCGAGGTCCTGCTTGCGCAGGTGGAGCACGCCCAGTCGCTGGCCGACAGCGTTGCCGATGTCGAGGCGCGGTTCAGGACCTTCCTGATTGGCGTGGCCTGTGCGGGGCTGATCGGTGAGGACACTCTCCGTGAGAGCGCACTTGAGCGCCTCGAAGCAGAGTGCACCGCGCAGATCATGGCCGATGGCGGGCATGTCAGTCGCAGTCCGCAGCGGCTGCTTGGCGCATTGCTGGACCTTCTCACCTTGCGCCGCTTCCTTTCGGAATGCGGGTTCCCACCTGTCCAGTTCCTCGACAAATGGCTGCCCCGCATGGGCGCAATGCTCGGCTTTTTTCGCTGCGGGGACGGCGCCTTGCACCCGTTCCACGATTCCGGCGAAGCGCGCCCGGAACAAGTCACGGCGGCGCTTGATGCGCTTGGACTCCCACCGCGGCGATTCAGCGTTGCACCGAAATCGGGCTTCCAGAAACTGGTTCGCGCCGATACCGAGGTGTTGCTCGATGTCGGGTCTGCGCCCGAGCCACCTTTCGGCGACCTTGCCCATGCCGGTGCGCTGGGTTTCGAACTGGCCGATGGCCCGGCGCGCATCGTGACGTCGTGTGGTGCCTCGCGCGAAGTCAATGTCGACTGGCAGGCGGCGGTAAGGCGCACCGGCGCCCATTCCACGCTGGTGCTGGGCGGGCGCGACAGCGCCGCTTTCCGGCGCAATGACGCCTCCGGCCTGCTGGCTCCGGAAGGTCCTGACGGGATCTCCGCAAAGCGTCTGGAGGAAGATGACGAGATCTGGCTTGATGCGCAGCATTCGGGGTATCGCGACAATTTCGGGCTGTTGCACCGGCGCCGGCTGTTTCTCGCAGGCGACGGCAGCCGGCTTGCCGGCGAAGACAGCCTGGTGCGACCGGTCTCGCGTGCGTGCCAGGAGGGCGCACAACTCGTCAGTTTCGAAATTCGCTTTCACCTCCACCCTTGCGTCGATGCGCAGATGGGCCGCGAGGCGATCATGCTGAACTGCGCGGGCGGGCGGCGCTGGCGTTTCCGCACGACCCATTCGCGCGCCCGGCTGGAGCGCTCGGTCTATCTTGCGCGCGGCACCGTGGAAAACTGCGATCAGATCGTGCTGACGGGGCGTGCGGACCCGAATGGCGATGGCAGCGAGCCTCCCAATTGCGTGCGCTGGGCCTTTGTGCGGGAGGCGAGCGAATGATCAGCCCGACTGGACAGGCACGCCGCGCGATGGCGCTCACGCTGGGCTTCGACACGAACGCAGCCCTGGCATCCATGGCCACCGCCCTGTTCCTGAGCTGGTGGCAGAGCGGTGGCCTGCCGCCGGATTTCGCCATGCTCGCCGTGGTCGCGTCGCTGATATTCGCCGCTTCCGCGCTTGCCGCATTCATGCTGGCAGGCGTTCACCGCCAGGTCTGGCGCCATATCGGGCTGGACGATGCCGTCCGCATTATCCAGGCGGTCGGCCTGGCGGCGCTGATCTTCCTGCCGGTCGTGTTTTTCTGGAACGGGCTGGACGGCCTGCCGCGCTCATCGCTGTTCCTGGCCATTGCGATCTGGACGGTCGCACTTTTTGTCGGCCGGATGGTGGCATTGCTGCGCACCACGCAGCGCCCGCTGCAATTTTTCAACCGCGCCCAGAAGGATGCACCTTCCGCGGTGCTGGTTGGCGATGCCGAGACAGCTGCCGGCGTCCTGCGCAGTCTGCGCAGCGCCAGGGATGGGCCGAAGGTTCGAACGCTCGGCCTGCTGCCGCTCGATGCTGCCCAGCCGGGGCGCGCGATCCGGGGCGTTCCGGTCATGGGCGATTTCAGCCAGCTGGAATATGTGCTGGAAATCCTCCAGGTGCGTTATGGCACGATCCCCTGGGTCGCGGTGACCGGTGAGGCACGCAAGCCGGCGATCATGAATACCATCCTCGAAATCGTCGCGCGGATGGGCACAAAGGTGATCGCGCTTGCGCCGAGCGAGACGGCGCCCGAACTCGTGGACCTGCGAACCGCCGATCTCCTGTCACGCCCGGAGCGCCGCCTTGATGTCTCGCCTGTCCGCCGTCTTGTTGGCGGTGGACGCATCCTTGTGACCGGGGGCGGGGGCACGATCGGCCTGGAACTGGCGCGCCAGTGTCTTGCCCAGGGACCTGCGGAACTGACGCTGTTTGATACCTGCGAATACAATCTCTACCGGGCTGACCTGCTCTTGCGCCGTGAGTTTCCCGACGTGGCGATCAAGGCAGTTCTCGGAAATGTGCGCGATGTGGCGCGGCTCGACCAGGTGATGGGTGAGATGGCCCCGGACATGGTGATCCATGCTGCGGCCCTCAAACATGTCGCGCTGATGGAGCAGAATGTCTGTGAGGCGATCCTGACCAATGTCGAAGGCGCGATCAATGTCACGCGCGCGGCGGTCAAGGCGGGTAGCCGGCGGATGGTGTTCATCTCCACTGACAAGGCTGTTGATCCCGACAATGTGATGGGCGCAACCAAGCGGCTGGCCGAAATCGCGGTGGCGCGCATTGCCCGGCAGGGGCCGCTGCGCCCGGCGCTGGTACGCTTCGGCAATGTCCTGGGCTCGTCGGGCTCGGTCGTGCCGCTGTTCAACGAACAGATCGAGAATGGCGGACCGGTGACCGTGACGCATCGCGATGTGACGCGCTATTTCATGACGGTCGAGGAAGCCGCTGCGCTGGTGCTGCAGGCCGGCGCGCTTGTTGATGAGCGCGGGGAGCCGGGCCTGTTCGTGCTCGACATGGGAGAGCCGGTCGCGATCGTGACCCTGGCGGAATCGATGATCCGGATGCGCGGCTTCGTGCCCGGGCGTGACATCAGGATCGAGTTCAGTGGCCTGCGACCGGGCGAGAAACTCAACGAAGTCCTGACATACGAATTCGAGGACACTTCGGAAACACGCGTCGAGGGCATCCTGCAGGTGCACGGCATGAATGGCGTCGATGACAGTTTCGACCTGGTGCTGGCCGGCCTGATCCGAGCAGCCCGCAAGCGGGACCGCAACGAAGCACTTGCCCTGCTTGGAAAGCTCGTGCCCGAATATGGTGCAAGGGCGCATCATGGCGATCGCAAGGCGGCTGGCGCTTGACCCGCCTGCGCCGTGTGGTAGCGCCAGCGTCCTGAACATCTTCCGGCAACAACCCGACACGTCAGGATCCGGCCCATGACCGACGCCAGCATGCGCGTGCGACGCGCCCTCATCTCCGTTTCCGACAAGACCGGCCTGGTCGAACGCGCGCAGCGCCTGGCCGCTCTGGGTGTCGAGATCGTTTCGACGGGAGGGTCAGCGCGCACGCTGGCGGATGCCGGCATCAAGGTGAGGGATGTCGCCGATCTGACGGGATTTCCCGAGATGATGGACGGGCGGGTCAAGACGCTGCATCCGGGCGTCCATGGCGGGCTACTGTTTCGCCGCGACACCGCCAGTCATGTCGCAGATGCCCAGGCGCACGGGATCGAGCCGATCGATCTTGTCTATATCAATCTCTACCCGTTCGAGGCCACAGTGGCGGGCGGTGCCGACTTCGAGACGGCGATCGAGAATATAGACATTGGCGGTCCGGCAATGTTGCGGGCGGCTGCCAAGAATGCCGCATTCGTCGTCACCTGCAGCGATGGCGGGGACCTGGACGCCGCGCTCGATGAAATGGAGGCCGCCGGCGGGGAAACCAGCGCACTGTTGCGCAGGCAGCTGGCCGCGAAGACCTATGCTCGCACAGCGGCCTATGATGGGGCCATCAGCGGCTGGTATGCCCGCGAGCTTGCCCTTGACGCGCCCGGCTGGGTCGGCTTTGGCGGTGCCCTGAAGCAGGTGCTTCGCTATGGCGAGAACCCGCACCAGTCCGCAGCCTTCTACACGAGCGGGCAGGCGCGGCCCGGCGTCGCCACGGCGCGCCAGGTCCAGGGCAAGGAATTGTCCTACAACAATATCAATGACACCGACGCGGCCTATGAGCTGATCGGCGAGCTTGGCGCGGCGCAGCCGGCTGTTGCGATCATCAAGCACGCCAATCCGTGCGGGGTCGCACTTGGCGAGACGCTGGGCGAGGCCTACGACAAGGCGCTGGCCTGTGATCCCGTATCGGCCTTTGGCGGGATTGTCGCTGTGAACGGGCCGCTCACCGGACCGCTGGCCGAGGCGATCACGAAGATCTTTACCGAGGTCGTCATCGCGCCGGGTGCCGATGAGGCGGCGCTTGGCGTGTTCGCGGGCAAGAAGAATCTACGCCTGCTGCTCACCGACGGCCTGCCCGACCCGTCAGAGCCGGCACGTATGGTCAGGTCGGTGGCGGGCGGCCTGCTGGTGCAGTCGCGCGACAGTGGCCGTGTCACGCGCGATGAGCTGAGGACCGTCACGAAGCGCGCGCCACGAGCGGGCGAGCTTGACGATCTCCTCTTCGCCTGGCGCGTGGCCAAGCATGTCAAGTCCAACACCATCGTCTATGTTAGGGGCGGGGCGACAGCGGGCATCGGTGCGGGCCAGATGAGCCGGATCGACAGCGCCCGGATTGCGGCGCGCAAGGCAGAGGACGCGGCCGAGGCGGCTGGCTGGAGTGAACCGGCGACAAGGGGCTGCGTGGCGGCCTCGGATGCTTTCTTCCCCTTCCCCGACGGCCTGCTGCAGGCGGCGGAAGCAGGCGCAACCGCGATTATCCAGCCCGGCGGTTCGATCCGCGACGCGGACGTCATCGCAGCTGCCGACGACGCGGGCCTGGCGATGGTGTTCACCGGCATGCGCCATTTCCGGCACTGATCGAGATTGAAGAAGAAGGGCTTT
>CAYXQV010000016.1:15540-19143 GCA_964467505.1 uncultured Hyphomonadaceae bacterium
GATCGTGCCACAACAGGCTGGCGCAACCTGCCGGAATCCTGCCATAAGCGTCCACATGTTCGGATCGATCCAGACCCTGGCGGCAGGTTTCTCCGCCCTGCTTGCCGGAGTTGCCACGGGGCTGGCCTGGGGGATTGGCGTCATGGCGCCAAACTGCTCCTTTGACCGGCTGGACTATTCGCGCGCAGACGGCCATGTCCGCCAGCTGCTGAAGGACGGATCGGGCCTGGTATCGGGGCTCCTGCTCGCATCTGGCGCGCTGGCCATCCTCGGCGGAGCCTTTGGTGCAGGTATTCTCGCTGTCCTCGCGGCCGCCGGGTTCTTTACCAATCGATGGACGCTGGCACCGCGCAAGAAAACCGAAGGCGCGCCCGGACTGCGCCAGCGCAAGAAAAGCCAGCGCATCGTCGCGGTCAGCCTGTCACTTATCTTCGCTGGCGTGTCCGGGCTGGCCGGCGTGCTGGCTGTCCTGGGCGTGTGAGGTCCCTGCCGGTCAGGCGTGTTCCCTGATCCAGTCGGCGATGCGCTGCTTGCTCATCGCGCCGAGCTGGCTGTCGACCATTTCGCCATTGCGGAACAGCATCAGGGTTGGCAGGCCCCGCACGCCATATTTCGAGGCAGCCATCGGGTTTTCGTCGACATTGATCTTGGCGATCGCGACCTTGTCGGCCAGTTCGTCCGAGACCGCTTCCAGGTGGGGTGCCATCTGCTTGCACGGTCCGCACCATTCGGCCCAGAAATCCACGACGACGGGTATGTCGCCGGAGATTGCCGCGTCGAAATCATCATCGGTGATATTCCTGGTGGCCATTTTTGTCTTCCCTTTCTCTTGCCTGACTTTCCAGATAGGAACTCGCCAGCCGCATCAAAGGCGGCTCTGTGTCCTGTTTAGCGCTTCTAACAACCGCGCGCGCGACAAGGCCATCAGTTGCGGCCCGTCGGTCCAGACGATGGCGCACCTGATCTCGCGGCCCGGCCAGGCGGCTTCAAGCACATTGGCATATGCCGCCATCTGCTCGAAATAGGCTGCGGGCACGCCGTCCTCGTCGCGCGGTGGCGGGCGGTCGGTCTTGATGTCGGCAACCAGCACGGTGTCATCGGTGATCACCAGCCGGTCGACGCGGCCATTTATGACCGTGCCTTCCGGCCAGCCGGTGCCGCGCCCGACAATCGCGGCTTCCGAGCGTCCGTGCGGGGCAAAGATGCCCGCCATTTGCGGGTCGCCCAGCGTTGCAAGCACCCGCGCCAGGATGTCCTCGCGCTGGCTGGTATCGAGTGCTGGCTGGCGGCCGAGATAGCTGCGCGCGGCGCTCTCTCGTCTCTCTGCGGGCAGGTGTGCAAGCCTGTCGAGCAGTTCATGGATCAGCCGTCCGCGCCGCAACCGCCAGGCGCGCGCGCCATCTCCGGGCGCAAGGACAGGTCCGTCATCATGGCCAAGCGCACTGGGGCTCAGCGATCGCCTGGCCGCCGGTTCCGGTGGCGGCAGGCGGGTCAGCCAGCCGGGAGCTGGCGGTATGTCCTGCGGGCTGGCTGCGTCGGACGGCGCGGCGCATGCAGGACTGTCTCCGAAGCGCCAGCCGGCAGCATCATCTTCCTGCACGCCGAGCCGGTCCATCGCAGCGCGGCTCAGCGCATACCAGGACGCGTCATGATAGCCGCTTTTACTGTTCGCGAGCGCTGCGCCAGCGATTATCAACCTGTCCTGCGCGCGTGTCAGCGCCACATAGAGCAGGCGCCGATGCTCGCGCAGTTCCTTGTCGGCGGCCAGTGCGCGGGCGGTTTCCTGCGCCGGGGTGTCTGACTTCTGGTCCTTCGCCCAGACCGGCACGCCATCAATGTCGAGCATGCCGGACCCACCGGGCTTCGGCCCCGCCACAGTGTCGGGCAGGATGACCACGGGCGCCTGCAGGCCCTTGGCGCCATGCACGGTCATCACCCGGACGGCACCGCCCGCTTCGGCCAGGTCGCGCTTGATCTCGGTCTTGTCGGTTTCCATTGCCGACAGGAAGGTTTGCAGCGACGCTGCATCGCCGCTGTCATGGGCGATTGCGCGGGCAAGAAGGGCGTCGACCGGGTCGCGCACCGGGGAGCCAAGCCGCGCAATGAGGTGTTGCCATCCGGTCTGGCCGCCGGGCAGGCAGGTGTCGAGCGCGCGCGACAGGAATTCGAAGGCCGGCAGGTGGCGCGCCTTGATCAGCTGGCGCAGGAATTCGCGCGCCTCGCCATGCTCTGCCGCCTCGCTTGCCTCCAGCCGCGACCAGAGGCTGTGGTCGCCGCGATCGAAAGCCAGCGGGAACAGGTGCCGGTCATCATCGACAAGGCCACAGAACGGCCCGCGCAGGATCTCCGCCAGGGTGAGATCATCGTGGGGAAAAAGCGCAAAACGGATCAGGTTGAGGCAATCCTGCACGCCGAGATGGTCGGTCAGCACCAGCCGGTCGGCCCCTGCCACCGGCAGGCCCTCGCGTTTCAGCGACACGATCAGGCTGTCAAACAGGCCGCTTTTGCGGGCGCGCACAAGGATCAGGACATCACCGGGTTGCATCGGGCACTGGTTCCAGTTGCCGTCATCATCCTCGCGCCAGACGGTCTCGCCCCGATCGACCATGGCGCGCACGGCGCGGGCAATCTCGCCGGCAAGGCGCGCACGCGAGGAGCTTTCAGGCAGGGCATTGACGGGCGCGTCCCAGGGGTCGGTCTCTTCTGTCTCCTGCTTTTCGACCAGCGGCCAGACCTCCACGCTGCCGGGCTGGTTGGCGCGCCGGGCATCATGGTGGATGCGATCAGCCTCGGGTGGGGGCGTGACGGCGAAAGGATGGCCGTCAAAGGCGTCGGTATCGAAAACCTCGTCGACGAATTCCAGGATTTGCGGGCAGGAGCGAAAGGACATCTCCATTTCCGGCGTCTCGCCGCGCGGCCATTGCGCGGCAAATCGCTGGCGCCCGGACAGGAATTCTTCCGGCGCTGCGCCCTGGAAGGAATAAATCGACTGTTTCTCGTCGCCCACCACGAACAGCGTGCGCGGATCCTGCTGGCGCTCAGCGCCCTGCCCGGCGGCAAATTCCGCCGTCAGCGCATCGATCACGTCCCATTGCTGCGGGCTTGTGTCCTGGGCCTCGTCGAGAAGCACATGGCTGAGCCCGCCATCGAGCTTGTAGAGCACCCAGTCGGCCAGGCTGGAGCGGGTGAGCAGGCGGCGTGTGATTGCGATGAGGTCGTCGAAATCGAGCGCGGCGCGCGCCGACTTGGCTGCCGAGAAATGCTCCAGCAGCGGCAGGCCAACCGCGAGCAGCGCGACGTTGCGCTCCAGCGCTTCGGCGGCCTTGCGCGCCTTCAGGAAAGCGGTGATCCGCGAGATTTCCCGGCCCTCGCCATCCTTAGTGGCAAACAGTTCTGCCACCAGACCGTTCGCGAGAGCACTCTTGTTGGCAAGAGTCTTGTAGGGTTCGCCATCGCTGGGTTTGATGAACGCGTTGCGATAGGCCTGCCAGCGCGCTTCGGGATCCGCCTCGGCCAGTGCCGCCTCGATTGCATTGGCCGTGCGGGTACTGTCACGACTGGCGCAGCTGCGCAGGCTGGGCAGGACAGCGCGCAGCTCATCGC
>CAYXQV010000017.1:0-8890 GCA_964467505.1 uncultured Hyphomonadaceae bacterium
CAGCCTTTGCGCGGCTCGCGCTGGTCTCCTGCAGGCCGACGCGGACCTGCGCACCAGAATCCTTGAGGTTCAGCGCATGCGCATGTCCCTGGCTGCCATAGCCGATCACGGCAACCTTTTTCGACTTGATCAGGGAGAGGTCGGCATCGGCTTCATAGTAGATTTTCATCGTTGTTGTCTTTCTTTGTCTCTGGTTCGGGAAATTGAAGTTTGAGAGTAGGGTTCAGCTCTGATCGGGCAGCCGCAGGCCGAGAAGTTCTCCAATAACATGACGCACAGCGCGCAGAACTTCGTCGGGCACTGCCCCAAGCTTTCGAAATCCACGCTCGGCGCGATCAACCGAGCGGATCTGGTCGGCAAGAACGCCGCCGGCGACACCAAGCCCTTCTGGCAGAATGATCTTGGTTGGCCAAGGCGTGACATTGCGCGTGATCGGGCAGACGATAGCCCGACGGTTTTCGCTATGAAACAGGCTTGCAGACACCACAAGTGCGGGCCTGGCGCCCGCTTGCTCACTCCCGCGCACCGGATTGAAATCAACCCAGACCAATTCGCCTTCCTTCAACACGACCCACTGTTTTCCTGCTTCTCAAGCCATGCTGCATATTCAGCTGACCAGTCCTCATCAGGCAGGCGCTCTGCGCCGACATCGGGGCCCCAATCGACACCTTCAGGTTCCGCGACGCCCCTTGCCTTGATCCGGCGAATTTCTGCGATCATCTCTTCAAGCGTGGGATAGCGTTCAGGCAGATTGCAAACCACTGACAGCCGCGCTTCATCACCTTGCAGTTCAAGCTCGATATTGCCCCCCGCCTTCAGGCCGAGTTGTTCGACCACCGCTTTTGGCAGGCGGATGGCGAGGCTGTTACCCCATCTGGAAACGGTCACGCGCAGGCCCATGAGTTCAGGCTCCCTTATGATATACAATGTATATCATGTCGCCGCGCGGGTCTTCAACCGGTCGGCAGGCACCGGTGCTGTGTCGTGGGTCACCATTGCCGCGCCGACACCCAGCGCACGGAGGAGACGGGCCTGCGCATCATCAGCGCCCGTGACCTGCAACACGTGACCGGCCTGGCGCACGCGCTCGCCAAGCCGCACGGCCATCCCGGCAAAGCCGGCATCAAGAGCGCCGGCCTCGCGCAGGTCAAGCGTGATATCGGTGCGCTCTGCGCTGGCGCTGGCGAAGACCGCGCGCACAGTGTCAAGCTGGCCCGCAACGAGATCACCGGCCAGTGCGACCTGGACATGGCCATCCCTGCGCGTGCATTCCGCCTGCGCCGGAGCCTGCCGGGCGACCTGCGCAGACAGTGCGCGCTGCGCCGGCCACAGCCTTGCCGGAACCAGCCGCAACAGCGCCAGCCCGTCAGAGAGATAGCGCTTGTAGAGCGACGGTTCTGCCCTGATCCGCCACAGCCATTCCAGCCCGTTTCGCGCCATCCAGGCGGGCGCGCGCGGCACGGTGCCTGCCACGAAGTCCACCACGGCGCCAAGATGGGCCATCACCGGCGTATTCAGCCTGTGCTGGTTGGCCGAAATCCAGGCCTGGCCCTTGGCAGCGCCCAGCGAGACCACGAGGAAATCGGCCCGTGCCCGGTTGATCGTGTCGATGACGACCGGCGCGCTCATCGCGGCAACATCGCCATAACCGGGATTGAGATGCCCGCAGGCGATCATGCCGCCCGCCTCGCCATTCAGAGCTTCGGAAGCCTTCTGCGCGGCGCCGGCGCGCCCGCCAAAGAAGAACACCCGGATCGGCGGCTGGCCTGATTGCTTCGTGCGCAACCGCTCGAACAGGTCCGAACCGGCGACGCGTTCAGAGATCGGCGCGCCGAGCCTGCGCGCCAGCCAGACCACCGGGGCACCATCGGCAAGGCTGAGTTCGGCCTCGCGAACCTGGGCCATGGCCTCTGGCTCGCGCAGGGCCCGCACCAGCCAGTTCAGGTTTGGCGTGACAAAGGACAATCGCCGACGCTCGCGGACAGCCGCGCGCACCGCCTCTTCCGCCTCGTCCAGCGTCACGGCATCGACAGGCATGCCCAGCACCGACCAGACGGAGCGGTGGGTCAGGGCGTCTTTCGGCGCTGCGCCGGGCGTTTGTGATGCCGCCACGCTCACCCCTTCTCCTTGCCGCGCTTGATCGACAGGACGCCGGTGCGTGACACCTCGATCAGGCCGAGCGGCTTCATCAGGGCGATGAACTGGTCGATCTTGTCGGACCCGCCGGTCAGTTCGAAGACAAAACTCTCCAGCGTCGTGTCGATGACATTGGCGCGGAATATGTCAGCAAGGCGCAGCGCCTCGATCCGTTTCTCCCCGGTGCCGGCCACCTTGATCAGGGCCAGTTCGCGCTCCAGCCCGCGCTTTGAGCGGGTGATGTCGACCACGCGCCCGACCGGCACCAGCCGGAGCAGCTGCGCTTCGATCTGCTCGAGTGTGTGGGGCGTGCCGGACGTGACGATGGTGATGCGCGAGCGATGGCGCGAGGCATCGACCTCGGCGACGGTCAGGCTTTCGATATTGAAACCGCGCGCGGAGAACAGCCCGACCACGCGGGCCAGAACGCCCGGTTCATTGTCAACCATGACGGCGAGGGTGCGGCGCTCGACCGCTTCTTCCTCATGGGTCATGTCATAGGCTGATGCCGGTGCGTCCTGTTCGCTCATTCGACCTCCTTGTGATGACGAAACCCGTGCAGGATGGCGCGGCGCTCTTCCATGTCTATCAGATCCATCCAGCCATTGTCGCCCGCGCGCATGAGCAGGCCCGGCCGGCGCACATCAAGGACGACACCCAGCCGTCCGGCCGCACGCAGCGCTTCCTCACGTTCGGTCTTCTTCTGGTCATTGACCCGTCCGAGCACTTCCTCAAGCCGGCGCGGATCGAGATGTTCCTGAAGCTCCGACACGAGCAGGCGCCGACACTCCGTTATATAGCCCGCAGAGTCCTCGCCGCGAATACCATCCTCGCCGACCTGCATCACCTCGTGATGGGCATAGATCAGTGCATCGAGAATGGGCGGACGCTTGCCCCTGAAGGCCGAATGCTTGTCGACGCCATGGCTTTGGGGATCGATATTGGGAAAGAAGAACCGGCCACGGTCGGCAAGCGCTGAAAGCTGGCGGGCGATGTCGAGCCGTTTCTGGCGGCGCTCCAGGTCGCTCATGGTCGGGGAAATGGCGAGCGCCGCCGCCTCACCCATCACATTGATCGCTTCCTGGCCCCAGTCCAGGCTTGCCTGGTCGACACGGCGGCGCAACTCCTCCTCCTGGACATTGCGCTGGCGTCGGGTCTCGACACGCGAGATCAACGCGCTGACCAGCGCCACAAGCGCGGAGCCGACAGCGATGACGACTTCTATATTCGCGCTCGCCCAGTTCGTTGCGGTTTCGATGTTCATGTTCCTGCCCTCTGATGACCCTCTGACTTTATTGCCTTTCAGGACCTTGGGGAGCAATTGCACACTTTGTTGATGGCATGATGTCATGGCGGGCGAGGTCTTGCGTTTTTCCGGCAAAAGCCGGGTGGGTATCAGTCCGCGCGGTCGAGGCGGTGACCATTTATGGCGACCAGAACCGGCCCCCGACAGAGCGGTTCGCAGCGCAGAAACTCCTGCGCAAATGTCAGCCCCGGTGCGACAGTCCCGGCACGGGGTCCTGTCGCCATGGTCAGCGCATCGCGCGCGCTCATTGCGCTGTCCCGCATCATCGGCTTGACCAGTCGCATCACACCAGCCCCTTTCCATCATCATCGATCTCGTCACCCCGGATCGCGCCGAGGATCATCTCGTTATGGGCCGCACCTGACGGGATCATGGGCAGGCAGTTCTCGTCCCTCGTGACACGGCAATCGAAGATCACCGGACCGTCATACTCGATCATCTCGATGATTTTCGCGTCAAGATCGGCCGGATCCTCGCAGGCAATGCCCCTGGCGCCATAGGCTTCGGCAAGCTTGACAAAATCGGGCAGCGCCTCGGAGTAGGAGTGGGAATAGCGCTCACCATGCAGCAATTCCTGCCACTGGCGCACCATGCCCATCCACTCATTGTTCAGGATGAACACCTTGACCGGCAGCTTGTGCTGAACGGCAGTGGACATTTCCTGCATCACCATCTGCACGCTCGCCTCGCCGGCAATGTCGATGACCAGCGCGCCGGGATGGGCGGCCTGGATACCAACCGCTGCCGGCAGGCCATATCCCATCGTGCCCAGTCCACCCGATGTCATCCAGCGATTGGGCTGCTCGAAGTGAAAATGCTGGGCGGCCCACATCTGGTGCTGGCCGACCTCCGTGGAGATGTAGACATCGTGGTTCTTCGTCAGCTGGTAGAGGCGCTCGACAGCATATTGCGGCTTGATCACGTCGGTGCTGGCCTCGTAGCCAAAACAGTCGCGCGCGCGCCAGCGGGCAATCTCACCGGTCCAGGTCGTCAGGTCGGGCGCCTGCAGCCTGCGCGCCTGCCAGCCCTTGAGCAGCGCATCGAGCGCCTCGCCGCAATCGGCCACGATCGGGACATCGACGTGCACGATCTTGTTGATCGAAGACGGGTCGATATCGATGTGGACCTTTTTCGAGCCCGGCGAGAAGGCATCGATACGTCCGGTCACCCGGTCATCGAAACGCGCCCCGACACAGATCATCAGGTCGCAGTCATGCATCGCATTGTTGGCCTCGTAGGACCCGTGCATACCCAGCATGCCGAGCCAGTCGGGATGGCTGGCGGGAAATGCGCCAAGGCCCATCAGCGTCGAGGTGACAGGAAATCCGGTTGCCGCCTGGAGCTGGCGCAGCAGCTCGCTCGCCTGCGGCCCGGAATTGATCACCCCGCCGCCGGTATAGAAAACCGGCCGGCGCGCCGCCGCCATCAGGTCCAGCGCCGCATCAATCCTTTCAGTCCGCGCGATGCGTCGCGGCTGGTAGGTCGGCCGGCTGACACATTCCGGCCCGCGATATGTGCCCTTTGCAAACTGCACATCCTTGGGAATATCGACCACGACCGGGCCCGGGCGCCCGCTGCGCGCGACATGGAAGGCCTCGTGTATCGTGCGGGCGAGGTCTTCAACGTCCATGACGAGATAATTGTGCTTGGCACAGCAACGCGTGATGCCGACCGTGTCACATTCCTGGAACGCATCGGTACCGATCAGATGGGTCGGCACCTGGCCGGTGATGACCACCATCGGGATCGAGTCCATCATCGCATCGGTGATCGGAGTGACCATGTTTGTCGCGCCCGGCCCCGACGTGACCAGCGCCACGCCCGGCTTGCCGGTCGAGCGGGCATAGCCCTCTGCGGCATGGCCCGCGCCCTGTTCATGACGCACCAGCACGTGACGGATCTGCGGGGTGCTGAACAACGCGTCATAAATCGGCAGGACCGCCCCGCCCGGATAGCCGAACATGACATCGACGCCCTGCGCCTTGAGGGCTTCGATGACGATCTGCGCACCGGACATGGTGGCCTGTCGGGGCATGGCAGTCTCAATGATCGTGTCGGGCTTGGGTTTCATGATTCTCAACGCGCTTGTGTCTGGTTGGGGGCTTTCGTCTGGATAAAAAAAGGGGCCTCGCTTGAGACCCCAGTATCTGCGTCCGCATCCGGCTGGTGATTGCTGCCCAGCCGGCTACGGACGCCTGATAACGAGTACCTTGAAATTTTGCATGTGGCGCTTCCTCAACCTCTAACCGTAACAATAACGTGCCCTTCAGCCCCGGTCAATCTCCCGAAACAGGGCAAAAATTACCTTTTTGCGCGCATTGTGCTCAGGTGACGGGATGCGCGGCCAGAACGGGAATTGCCGTCCGATCCAGGTGAACTGACGCTTGGCATAGCGGCGGGTGTCGCGCTTGGCATTTTCCGCTGCCTCCTCGGGAGATATCTCGCCACGGATGAATTTTGCCAGCCAGGGCATTCCATGTGCCTTCATGGCCGGCAATTCCGGGTCGAGATCACGCGCCATCAGCGCGCGCGCCTCGTCCATCGCGCCGCGCATCATCATCACTTCGAAGCGCCGATCGATCCGCGCATACAGTCTGGAGCGCGGCGGCGTCAGGGCCACACCAAGCCACTCGCCATCCTCCAGCAACACGCTTTTCGGCGCCTTCTGCAGCTCGCTCATCGCCCGCCCGGTGGCCAGCCAGACTTCATAGGCACGCATGATGCGCTGGCGGTCATTCACCGCCAGTCTGCCTGCCATCACCGGATCGACGCCCTGCAACCTGTCATGCAGGCCGGCAATGCCCTTGTCCTGCAACAGATTTCGCACCTCCGCGCGGACCTCCTCAGGCACTGGTGGTATGTCGCTGAGCCCCTCGATCATCGACAGGAAATACAGCCCCGTTCCGCCGACAAAGATCGCAACCTTTCCGCGCCGCTGGATGTCGGCCAGCGTGCGGCGCGCATCGGCAAGCCACCTACCGGTCGAATAGCGCTCGCGCGCATCAACATGGCCAAACAGGTGATGGGGCACGCTGGCCTCCTCTGCCGCGCTCGGACGCGCTGTCAGCAGACGCAGGTCGTGGTAGACCTGCATCGAGTCGGCATTCACGATCTCCCCGTCGAGTGCCTTTGCGATGGCGATGGCAAGTTCGGTCTTGCCGCTTGCGGTCGGACCATGGATGAAAAGAGCAGGGCGCATCCGCAAAGACCTAGGCGCTCGCGGGCAAACTGAAAAGCAATGAAAGCGGTCCGATGTCGAACAATATGAACGCCCTGCCCCTCGCGCTCGTCGTGGTCACACCTGCTGGCCAGGACCTGTCGGGAGACACGATTGCCGAGGCACTGCGGTCGGTAGGGGCAGAGGAAACAGTTTTCCGCGATCTTGGCGATTGTGCGCAATCTCATGCCCTTGAGGTGATTTTCGAGCCCGGCCGGGCCGAGACGATTGATGCGCTGCGGGTCGCTCTGGCGGCGCGAATGCCGCACGGATGCGACTGGGCGCTGCTTCCGGCTGAGGGACGGCGCAAGCGATTGCTGGTCTGCGACATGGATTCGACCGTGATTGGCCAGGAATGTCTTGACGAACTTGCCGATTTCGCCGGCCTGAAGGGCGAGGTTGCGGCGATCACCGAGCGCGCCATGCGCGGCGAGCTGGATTTCGAAGCGGCGCTGACCAGCCGGGTGGCGATGCTCAAAGGGCTCGGACTTGAGGCGCTGGAGCGCTGCTTTGATGAGCGGATATCACTCAATCGCGGGGCCCGGACGCTTGTCGCCACGATGAAGGCGCACGGCGCGCGCACGGTCCTTGTCTCGGGCGGGTTCACCTATTTCACCTGCCGCGTTGCCGCCGCTGCCGGTTTCCAGGCCCATCGCGGCAACACGCTCATCGATGATGGCGCAGCCCTTACCGGCGAGGTCGGCAGGCCTGTCCTCGGGCGCGAGGCCAAGCTTGCCGCCCTTAAGGAAGAAAGCGCATCGCTGGGCGGACCGGCCAGTGCGGTCTGTATTGGCGATGGCGCCAATGATCTCGCCATGATCGAGGCGGCAGGCCTCGGGCTCGCCTACCGCGCCAAGCCTGTCGTGACCCGGCAGGCCGATGGCGCGATCGATCACACCGACCTGCGCACCGCGCTGTTCTTTCAGGGTTATGAGGCCAGCGCGTTTCAGGAGGATGGCTGACCGCAGGCCGTCCTGCGTCTCGCCTGGCGAGGCTTGCGAGGCCATCGACATCTCGACGCGGCCCGCCTGTGGGTCTATCAAGAATGAATCCGTTCACGCCTGAACCATCTGGCACAGCTGCCCTTCCTTGAGGATATCCATGGCAAATCCCGTAATCTCCGCCACAGGGCTCTGGACCCCGCCCCATACCGTGACCAATGAAGAACTGGTCGAAAGCTACAATGCCTGGGCTGACCGCTGGAATAGCGACCATGCCGAAGCCATCGCGGCGGGTGAAACCGAGCCAAAGCCGCATTCCTCGACCGAGTTCATCGAGAAGGCGTCGGGCATCAAGTCGCGATATGTCGTGGACAAATCCGGTGTGGTGGACCCTGCAATCATGGCGCCGCGCATTCCCGAACGCCCGGATGACGAGATTTCCATCCTCGCGGAAATGGCGGTCAATGCTGCACGCGACGCGCTGGAGCGCGCCGGGCGAAAGCCGGAAGATGTCGACGCTGTCGTGTGCGCCGCCTCCAACATGCAACGCGCCTATCCCGCCATGGCGGTCGAGGTGCAGGATGCGCTCGGCATTGACGGGT
This sequence comes from uncultured Hyphomonadaceae bacterium, assembly GCA_964467505.1. Taxonomy (GTDB): domain Bacteria; phylum Pseudomonadota; class Alphaproteobacteria; order Caulobacterales; family Hyphomonadaceae; genus UBA5336. The sequence continues at coordinate 8,203 of CAYXQV010000017.1, forward strand.
TTGCCTTCGACATGAACGTGGCGTGCTCATCGGCAACCTTCGGCATCCAGACGGGCGCCGACTATGTGCGCGCAGGGCACGCGAAATCGGTGCTGATGGTGAACCCGGAAATCTGTTCCGGCCATCTCAATTTCACCGACCGCGACAGCCATTTCATCTTCGGCGATGTCGCAACCGCGGTTCTCATCGAGGATGAGGATATCGCCCCGCCCGGACACTGGAAAATCCTGCACACCCGGCTAAAGACACAATTTTCCAACAATATCCGCAACAATTTCGGCTTCCTGAACCGCGCCGCGCCCGAAGGCATTGGCGCGCCTGACAAGCTGTTTGTCCAGGAGGGCCGGAAAGTGTTCCGGGAAGTCGTGCCAATGGTCTCGCAGATGATCCTGGAAGACATGGACATGCTGGCGATCGCTCCGGGCGAGCTGCGCCGGCTCTGGCTGCACCAGGCCAATGCCAACATGAACCGGCTGATCGCAGCGAAAGTGCTCGGCCATGAGGCCAGCGAGGATGAAAGCCCGACCGTGCTCGACGAATATGCCAACACCTCGTCGGCCGGCTCGATCATCGCGTTCCACAAGCATTCCGGCGATTTCAACCCCGATGAGAAGGGACTGATCTGCTCGTTTGGCGCAGGCTATTCCGCAGGCGCGGTGTTCGTCCAGAAAGCGCCGTGACACCGGCG
>CAYXQV010000017.1:8990-18982 GCA_964467505.1 uncultured Hyphomonadaceae bacterium
CCGGCGGCTGGGCGCGGTGGCCTATTCCTCGTCGATGTCGTCGGAAAACATGTCTCCCCAAAGCGCCTCGCGGGACTGGCGGATGGCGCCTGCGCCAATCACCAGACCCGCCACGCAAAGGACCCACCAGGACGTCGCCGGCTCGCGCGCCCAATCCACCATCATTTCAATCATCACCAATGCCTCGGTTTCGTCTCCTCGTGCCCGGGCACCATCGCCGGAAAACCTTAATTGCGCTTTGGCAAACACCGCCAACAAGAGGGCGAAAGGGTGAAGGCTTTCGCCGCATATCTTAATTTCCGGGGCGCGAGGCGTTGCTGACAGCGGGTGACGCGCGCGACTGATTAATCTATCTGGTTGGCCATGAAACGCGCTGATGACGACCGCAAACCGCCCGCCCGCGTCTGGCAGCGCATGCTGTCAGGGCGCCGGCTTGACCTGCTGGACCCCTCGCCACTTGATGTGGAGATCGAGGATATCGCGCATGGGCTGGCGCGGGTTGCGCGCTGGAACGGCCAGACAACCGGTCCGAACGCCTTCTCGGTGGCCCAGCATTCTACGGTCGTGGAGGAGATAGTCTCGCGCCTCAAGCCGGGCCTGTCTGATACTATGCGGCTGGCCGCGCTGCTTCATGACGCGCCCGAATATGTGGTCGGCGACATGATTTCGCCGTTCAAGGCCGTGCTTGGCGATGACTACAAGTCGGTGGAGGCGCGCCTGGCGCGGGCGATCCACCTGCGTTTCGGGCTTCCGGCAGAACTGCCCGCAAGCGTGCGCAAGCTGATCAAGCGCGCCGACCTCATCTGTGCCTGGATGGAGGCGGTGCAACTCGCCGGCTTCGCGCGCGCCGAGGCCGACCGGTTCTTCATCAAGCCTGACATGGCCACGCAAATGACGCTCGAACCGCTCACCCCGGAGGCGGCCCAGACTGCCTTCCTGGCACGTCATCGCGAACTTGATGCGATCATTGCAGCGCAGGCGGGAAGCGTTTGAGCCTGCCGCTGATCATCGGCCTGTCGGCGGTTATCGTCGCCGCAGATACGGCGCGCGCGGAAGTCCTGGTCACAGCGCGCACCGACGGGCTCGCGGGCCTGCCCTTTGGTGCTTTCGATCCTGATCGCCACCGCACTTTCGAGCTGGGGCTTCGCGGCTGGGTGCGCGAACAGACCGGTTTCGAGCTTGGCTATGTCGAACAGTTGTACACATTCGGCGACCGCGGACGCGAAACACCCGATGCCCACCTGTCCAGCGCCCCCGGAGAGGCACGCGTCATCTCGGTCAGCTATCTGGCGCTGACACCTGAAACCGGCGATATCGACACGAGTTTCAACGCCAACTGGCGCAGCTGGTACAGGTTCTTCCCATGGGAGGACCGCCGCGAAGAGCGCGCGACACAAATCGTCGAGGAGATGATTGCACAGCTCAAGTCATGGGCTTCCGGGCGCAGCGACCGGCTTGACCGCGCCCGCCTCGCCTTCGGTTCCGATGGCCAGGCCTGGATCGAGGAGCGGGTCCTGGAGCGCTATGAATTGTTGTATGAAGCCGGCCTTGTCGCCGAATGCGCACGAGATGGCGGACTGCCCTCGCAACGCGCGCAATTCGGAGAAGCAATGGCCTCCGATCACCGGCGCATCCTGGCCACGGCCATCTCGCGACTGCGCGGCAAGCTGAAATATCGCCCTGTCGTGTTCGAACTCATGCCGGAGAGGTTCACGCTTTCGGCGCTCCAGCAGACCTGCGAGGCCCTGCTCGGGCTGACCCTCCACAAGCAGAATTTCCGGCGCGCCCTCGACAGGGCCGGACTGGTCGAGGGGACCGGCGCGATGGAAACCTCGACCGGTGGACGCCCGGCCGAACTGTTTCGCTTCCGCCGTGAAATCCTGCGCCGGCGCATCGTCAGCGGGGTCGCCACACCTGCCCGCCGGACCGACTGAACCGCCAACTCCGGGTCGAGATCTGCCCTAACCGCCCGCACCTGCTCCGGCGGGGGTCTTGTCGGCGCGCACGGTCGACAAGACAGCCAGGCCCAGCACAAACAGCACGCTGATCGCGCTCATCCCCACCCGCTGGCTGCCAGACCATCGCGCAAACAGTTCGACCAGCAGCGGGCCGAGCCAGACCGTCACCGTGCCCGCAATGGCATAAAGGCCGAAAAACTCGCCGATCCTCTCGGGCGGAGCAAGGTGCACCAGCATGCTGCGCGAGGAGGAAATGCTGGCGGTAGCAGACGTGGCCAGGGGAATGATCGTTGTCAGGAAAACGATGTCGGCCAGTGTCTGGAAAACCAGGCCATCCCAGACAACACTGTTCTCAATCAGGCCGAAGAACAGCGTGTCCGGCGTGATCGACAATTGCAGGATCAGCGTGGCGAGCATCACCGTGATTTCCAGCATCAGTGCGCGCTTGGGGCCGATGGCCTTGTCCAGCCATCCGCCGAGCAACCCGCCAAAGAAGGCAACAAGCGATGACAGGATGGCGTAGAATGCCATCTCGATGATTGTCCACCCGAAGAACAGGGTGACATAGGTCGCACTCAGCGTCAGCAGGGCGATCATCGCGTCGGCGTAAAGCATCCGCGCGCCCAGGAATTTCAGGATGTTCCAGTTCTCCGAAGCCCTGCGCAACGTGCTGAAAAGCCCCTGCGCACCGCCCCGGAAGGCGTCGCCCCATGAGGCGCCCGGCGTGCCCCCGTCGCGCGCCCAGAGAAAGAACGGGATCACGAAGACAACGAGCCACACCGCGGTCAGCGGTCCGACAATCCTTCGATGCTCGTCTGCGGCGACATCAAGGCCGAAGGCAGGCTCCGACAGCGGCCAGCCGGTCATCGCAGGCAGCGCAAACAGGCCAATGATGGCAAACAGCATGACCGCGCTTGCAAGATTGCCCAGGCCGAGGCCGAGACCTGATATCATCGGCAGGGACTGCGGGCGCCCGGAAATGCTCAGCATCGCATTATGGGTGACTTCCGAATAGCTGTAAGAGACATGGCCCATGACCATGACCGCCATCACGGTGGCGATGGCATAGCCCGAACCATCCGGCGCGGCATACCACAGGTTCCAGGAGGCCAGTGCCAGGACGCCGAGAAACAGGGCCATGATCGGCTTGCGCCGCCCGCCACGATCGAGGGCGGCGCCAAGGAAAGGCGCTGTCAGCGCTGCGACGAAGCCCGCCCATTTGGTCACGCTCGCAATCGTTGCCAGGCCCTCGGCCCCGGCGACCGCTTCGGCGCGCGCAGGGTCGAGGCCCGCCAGCGCCCCGCTTTCGAGCATCTGGCGGCCGATCACCTCGCCGAAATAAGGCGCGAAGATGTAGATATTGATCAGGACATAATACGGGTTGCGCGCCCACTCGAAGATTGCCCAGCTCAAGCCGGGCCGGTCGAGCGCACCTCCGCGCTCGGCGGCCGGCGGGATATCTGTTGAGACGTCAGCGCGTGCTGCGCCCGACGCTGGCAATTCGGTCATCTGATCCATCCCTTTTGACGTGGCCCGGCGCCACCTTGTTGTTTTTCGGAAAAACTGACCGATCCACGCCGATTTGGAAAGCCCTCGCCAGCATTCGGGTATTTCCGGCGGCAGAAGAAGCAGCAGCAGCAGCGCCCTAACGAATGGCAACCGGGTTGATGATCGCCTGCACCGTGCCTTTCAGACGCGGCACGCCGAGGACGAAGAAGAATGCCCCGTCCCCGTCCGCTGCGAGCGGCGCGGTGCGCATATTCTCCAGGATATAGACCCCGTGGCGGGCAAGCAGCGTCTGGTGAACCTCGAAGGGCCGCGCCGGATCCTCGAACGGCATGACTTCGAGCGCCCAGGTGTCGGAACCGGCGGCCACCACGCCGCGCGAGGCGAGATATTCCGCGCCCTCAACGCCAAGCCCCGGCGCGGCCTGGTACAGTTCGCCCGGATCGGCGGCCGCCATCTTTCCGGTATGGAAGATCACGACATCGCCGCGCGCGATCGTGACCCCGGCAGCGCTTGCCGCCTGCTCGATTTCCGCGCGGTTGAAAGCGGTGCCGTCGGGCACGGGCGCGGCGCCGAACAGTTTCGTCATGTCGAGCAGGATGCCACGGGTCGCCATCGGCGGGATGTCGTGCGTGGAATAGGTTGTCAGCCCGTCAGTGCGCACGAATTGCGACGCATGCAGCCCGTTATAATAATAATGGTCGATGCCCATATGGCCGAGCCCGTCAATCTGGCTGCCAATGCCGACAAATGTGCGCACGATGTCGTCATTTCCCGTTGCCTTGTTCTCGCCGAGGCCAACCCCCGTGCCATCCGACAGTTGAAGGACTGTCACATCATATTCGCGCGGCCCATAAGCGGGCGTGTCGCGGCCGGTCACCATGCCAAGGGCAAAGGTCTCGCCCCGGGTGACAATACCCGCAGCGGCAACGGTCTTTTCGGCGCTCAGGTAATTTGCAGCGCCCAGACGGTCATCGGCGCCATGCGGACTTTGTGGCCAGCCGGCCGGTGGCTCGCCCGCCGCGCTGGCAGACATTACGAACACCGCCACTGTCAGGATAGATCTTTTCATGTGCTTTCCTCCCTTGTCCGGTCAGGAAAGCCGAGAAATGGCCGTCTGTGAAGTGGCCGCATGGAACAGCCAGGGTCAGCCGAGGCCGTCGCGACCGATCCGGTAATAGCGCTCGCGCCTCTGGCGCTTGAGTTCGAGCATGCTGAGGCCCTCAATCGACGACAGCGATTTCTCGATCGCCTTGCCAGCCGCCGCGATTGCCTTTTCCGGCTCGCGATGGGCTCCGCCGACAGGCTCCCTGACAATATCATCAATGACTTTCATGCGCTTGAGATCCTGCGCGGTGATCTTCATTGCCTCGGCAGCATCGCGGGCCCTGCTGGCATCGCGATACAGGATCGACGCGCAGCCCTCCGGCGAAATCACGGAATAGATCGCGTGTTCCATCATCAGGACGTGGCTCGCCGCGGCGATCGCAATCGCGCCGCCTGATCCGCCTTCACCGATGATCAGGGCCACAGTCGGCACCTGCAGCGTCAGGCAGCGCTCGGTGGAGCGTGCAATCGCCTCGGCCTGTCCGCGTTCTTCCCCCGCCTTGCCGGGATAGGCTCCCGACGTGTCGACGAAACTGATCACCGGCAGGGCGAACCGTTCGGCGAGATCCATCAGGCGCTGCGCCTTGCGGTAGCCCTCCGGATGGGCCATGCCGAAATTGTGACGGATGCGGCTCTCGGTCGTGCGGCCTTTCTCATGGCCCATGACCACGACCGAGCGGTCATTGAAACGCGCCAGGCCACCTATGACAGCCTCGTCATTGCCAAAGACCCGGTCGCCCGCAAGTTCCTGGAAGTCCTCGAAAAGCTGCGTGAGATAGTCGCTGAAATGCGGCCTGTCGGGATGGCGCGCGACCTGCGTCTTGCGCCAGGGCGACAATTCCCGATAGGTCTCCTTGAGCTGGCGCTCGGCTTTTTCGCGAAGCTTCGCCAGTTCTTCGGTGATGGACGGCCCGTCTTCACTGGCGTCGACCGCTTCAAGCTCGGCGATCTTGGATTCAAGCTCGGCGAGCGGCTTCTCGAATTCGAGATAGGTCAGGGACATGGCACCTGTCTTAACCCGGCCCGGCGGGAACGAAAAGCCCTTTTATGTCAGGCCTCCCGCGCCTGGCGCCTGAAGAGCAGGACGCGGGTTTCACCGCTCATCGCATCGCGGACAAACTGATATTGCACCCTTTCAGCCAGGCGAATTGAGGCCTTGTTGGCCGGGTCGATGATGCAGTGGCAGGCCTGTCCGGGCAGGGAACGGTCAAGCCAGGCATGCATGGCGGTGACCGCTTCAAGCCCGTAACCGTGCCCGAAGGCGGCGGAAGCCAATGCCCAGCCGGCTTCCGGAACGCCGGAAATGTCGGGTTCAAGGCCCCGCCGGAAATCGGCAAAACCCGCCTCACCAATGAATGCGCCGGTCTGGCGGTGACGCACGATCCAGTAACCATAACCCAGGAGCGGCCAGAATCCGCGATAACGCGCCATCGTGAACCAGGTGTCCTGGCGCGTGCGGTTGAAACCGATATACCGCGTCACCCGCCAGTCGCTCCACATCTGCGCGCAATCATCGAGATCGCCTGCCTCATGCCCGCGCAGGACAAGGCGCTCGGTCATCAGAACCGGCGGCGTCATGCGTGGTCGGCGTCCTGCATCTTTTCGAGCATGGATTTCATCGCCGCATGGACGGTCTGAATGGCTTTCAGCGGGCGGACCATCACCTTGAAATCCGTGATCAGGCCGGTTTCGTCCCATTCGATCATGTCGATTCCATTGACCGCGATACCGTCCATCTCGCTCTCGAATTCGAGAACGGCTCTGTCACCACAGTCGAACACACGGGTATAGCGAAACAGGTCATTGGCCAGCGTGTTGCCCGCAGCGCCGAGATACATCAGCGTGATCGCCTTGCCTTGCTGGGGCGTGTGTACGATCGGACTGCGGAACACCACATCATCATGAAGCAGGTCCGCCAGGCCCGCCGGATCGTGGCTGGAAATATAGTCAAGCCAGCGCTGAAGATTGGGCGAATGGCCCGTCATCGCAATCATATTGGTCTCCCAAGGCGTTTCCCTGACATCCAGCCTGACCCCGCAGACACAATTTGTCGAGACGCATGGACAGGGCGCATGCGCGCGTGCAGGTTGAGCATTGTCGGCAAAGCCCGGCACAGCAGAACTGAAAAGGAGACGACCCATGTCCGTTGCACGCATAACCGAAATCACGGCGACAGGCGCAAGTATCGAGGAGGCCATTCACAATGGCGTCGATCGCGCTTCGAAGACACTCAAGAATGTTGAGGGCGTCTGGGTCTCCGACATCAAGGCCCCCGTCGAAAACGGGAAGATCAAGGAATTTCGCGTCAACATGAAAGTGACCTTCATACTGAACGACTGAAATTTCGGCCGGGGCCGAAAAGCCCTGGCCGGTCCTACTTCTTTTTCTTCGCGCCTTTTTTCTTCATCTTGGGGTCGCGCTTGGGTTTGGCCTTTTTCTTGTCCTTCGGCTTTGACTTCTTGTTGTCTTCAGGATCAGGCGCCTTGCGCGTCGGCCTGGGGTTTATCAGCGCGGAAAGAAGATCGACAAAAGGCTCGCGCCGGTTCTTCGGAAGCGCACCGAGAAGCATCTGATCGGCCTCACGCACCGCAGGAACTGCCGCTTCAAGCGCCGCGCGGCCGGCCTCGGTGAGTGAAACCGCCTTTGCGCGGGCATCGCTGTGTGACTGTATGCGCGCGATCAGTCCGGCTTTCTCCATCCGTGAGACCATGTCGGCAAGGGTGGAGCGGTCTATGCCGGTGGCCTCGACAAGGCTTGACTGGCTGGGACCGTGTTGTCGCGAAATCGCCGCAAGGACCGAGAACTGACGAAGCGTTATCCCGGCCTCGCGCAGGGCGCCCGCCGACCTGTTGGCCGCCATCTGTTGCGCACGATGCAGCAGGTGGCTCGGCGAGTTGTCGAGTTCAAAGGCAAAGGATAGAGACACATCTCCACCATTTTCCTCGTCTGCCAGCGTGGCATCCGTCATCTTCTCGCTCCCAGCCGCCCCTGCCGCAATTGCCGCAGCATCACTCTCAACCTAATTCCGTCGTACAGTAGGCGGATCAACCCATTTCTCCAATAGCGCGATAGATTGACAAACCGATGACAAGAGCCCTTTCACCTGATTTCGACTTCAGGATCCCTGATGGCGATGACCGCCCGCGCCGGGTCTGCAGTCACTGCGATTTCGTCGATTACGAGAATCCCCGGATCGTGACCGGCGCCGTGGCGGCTGCGCCTGATGGGCGGATCTTGCTCTGCAAACGGGCGATCGAACCGCGCAAGGGCTTCTGGACCCTTCCGGCAGGCTTCCATGAAAAGGGCGAGAGCGTCGAAGAGGGCGCCCTGCGCGAAGCGCGTGAGGAGGCCTGCGCCACACTCGAAATCGACCGGCTACTGGCGATTTACGACGTTCCGCGCATTTCGCAGGTGCAGATCATGTTCCGGGCCCGGCTCGTCTCGGACATTGCACCCGGCCCTGAAAGCGAGGAGGTCCGGCTGGTCGAATGGCGCGACATTCCGTGGTCTGAACTGGCCTTCCCGACGGTCGTCTGGGCACTGACACATTATGCTGAAACGCGCACCAGCCGTGATTTCGTGCCGTTCTTCAACCCGGCGGGTACCGACCGGCTCACGCGGTAGGGCGGTTTCCGGCCAGATTGATGCACCTGGCGGGGAAACACCTTAACAGGCTTTCTGAAAAACGCGTCTCCGGGTTTTTCAGCAGACTGCTAATATCCTCCGCCCGCACCGGGACCACGCAGACGCGAGCGGATACCCGACTTCATTTTCGCATGCTCGTCCTCCAGCTGTTCGCGCAGCCGCATTTTCGCTTCACTGAGCGCCGCCGACATCGAAGCGGCCGCATGCTCGACGATCTCCGATTGCGTTTCAGCAACCGTGCGGCCCGTCAGAGAGAAGGAAGGCTGGGCTTCGATCGCACCAATCGTCCAGTAGGAATGGGGATGGCTGTAGCGGGCCAGCACGTCGTAATCGACATATGCATGTCCGCGATCGCCCCAGTCAGCGCCCCAGGAATTGCGGATGATCCATGCCCTTGCCGCATCATCATAGCCCACGATCAGCATCGCATGCCCGCCTCCTGGCGCCGGCCAGTCGCCCGCCGGGCGCATCACCCCCGCCGAAGGGCTGCCGGCCTCCTGCATCCAGGCATTCGGCAGGCTTGCACCGAAGACGACAGGCAGCCCGGCCGCAATCACCGCCTTGCACACCGGCCCGAGCGGCGTACGCGCATATTCAACCGCCTCATGATAGCTGGCAGCCTGATAGCAGCTGTCATGCGGCTTCATCGCCCACATGGCTTGCTGATACGGCCATAGCCGTTCAGGGCAGGCGCCATGGGCCAGCACTGCGGCCATGACATGGTGAATATAGGTGCCTGCGTCCTCAGACTGGCGATCGGCCAGGGCGCGTGCATTGTAATAGACAAACAGGCGCGACAGTTCTGTCGGCGGCTCACCGGCACGGCGCTGGTGGTATTCCATCGCGCCGACGACCGCATTGGCGGCGCATGAGCCGATCCGGCCCTGATCCTCGACCGGCGAGCAGTGGGCGCGAAGGTCAACCCGCTCGGGCAGTCCCGACGGCGAGACCTCCAGCGCCGGTGCCGGCATCGGAGCATCCTCGATCAGGCAGGCCCCGAGCCTGTAACCTGTCCAGCGTGATGGCATTTGCAAATCCTCCTTCAGCGCAACCGCGCCGGGCAGGGCGCGCCCGGCGCATGATCGATATGGAACTGCCCGCCCATGGGCTGGCCGGTGAATGCGTTGGGATACTGGAAGCTGACATGGCAGCCGCCATCCCAGCTGACCGTGCCGCTGGCTGTTGCGCCCGACCAGGTGCTGGTCACGCTGTACTGACCGGCACCCTGTCGCGGCAGCCGGCCCGAAATCTGCATGTTTTCGCCAGTTGGCGCGGTTCCGTTGCCGGAAAAGCTGCCATCGTCCGAAATGCGAATGCGATAGCTCATCATGCCGTCATTCCAACTGCCGCTGAGGCGGGACATCGACGCGGGAGGCGGTGGCGGAGGTGGCGGTGGCGGTGGCGGAGGCAGGGGTTCGGGATCCTCGTCGTCCCAGATGGGGTCTTCCCAACCGGACGCATCGATATCTTCCTGCCAGTCGACAAGCGACAGGCCCCCACCGACAACGACCACTCCGGCAGCCGCTATCGCGCTCCAGCGCAGCCATGATGAGGAACCGCGCGCCTCTGGCGGGGGAACAATCCTTCCGCCATCCGAGACGCCGCGCGTCACTCCGCCCGCACGCCAGTTCATGTTGACCGCATCGACAAGCGCGCTGCGATAATCGGCAGCACTTTGGGGGCGGGCTTGCGGGCGGTTGGACAGGCCTTGCTCGATCAGCGCGTCAATGCCGGGCGGAACATCGCTCCGCCCTCCCGAAGGCGGCTGCCAGTGGC
>CAYXQV010000018.1:0-13303 GCA_964467505.1 uncultured Hyphomonadaceae bacterium
TGGCCTTCTGGATGAAGGTTGAAATGCCTTTTTCACCTCTCATCGCGGGGCTCGGCGGGTTGCTGGGGCTCACGATCCTGGCCGCACGGCAACTTCGGGGCTCGCAAAATCCGGCGGGAACGAGGTCGGCTGCCAGAGCATTTGTGCGCGTGGCATTCTCGATATTGCTGTTGCTTCTGGTTCTGGGCTTCCTGCTGGTCCTGACCCTCCTGACAAGCACACTGGTCGTGATAGGCGTGATGGCCGGATCGGGCTTTGATTTCGACCTTGCCAGCCAGTCTGGCGCACAGTTCGAGCAGGCAATGGACATCTATCGCGACACGCCGGGCTGGATCATCTGTCAGGGCGTTTTCCTGTTCGCGCTGGCCGTCTGGCTCAGCGCGATGGCGCGGGCGCTCGTCTTCCTGCCGGGTGTTCTCATGACCGGGCGCGTGATCGCCCTTGAGGCATTCAGCTGGACCCGCGGAAATGGTTTCAATCTGCTTGTGTCGCTTTGCATCGTCCTTGCGGCACCGCTCGCATTGGCAGTTATTGTCGCGCAGATCCTGCAGCCTCCTGGCTGGCGCGATGTGCCGCTGCTGGCCATTGGATTGGTTCCGACCATTCTTGCCCTTGTTGCCTTCCTCGGCGCGCTTGAGCGGTTCGTTCCCGGCCCTCAGGTTGAAGCTGCAAGCGCCTGACGGGCCGCTGAAAAACCAACCGGCGCCGCCCATCCTTCGACTTCGCTCAGCCCTTCGACTTCGCTCAGGATGAGGCTTCGAGACGCGGGCTCTCATCGGTGAGCGATGTCGAAGGGCGGCCCGTGTGTCGCCGAGGAGGAATCACGGTAGTTTTCCTCATCCTGAGCGAAGTCGAAGGGCGAGGAAAACCTCAAGACGCTTTATCAGCAGGCTGCTAACCGAATAATTTCCGTTCATCCGTTCAGTCTTTCCTTACGCTTGGCGTGCGATCCTTCCCGCCAGCAAGACACGGAGGCGCGTATGGCTGCACAGCTGAAACAAAACGAGTTCGGGGCTGATTTCGAGCCGGCTCCGGCTCCAACCCCGGCCCCGGCCAGCCGCGCAGCTGATATCGAAGCTGTCAGCGAGGAGATCCTGCCAGTGCTCGACGACCTGGCCTCGGCGCCGTCCCCGGCTCGCGCACTTCAGGAACAACTCGAAGTTCGTATCACGAATGATGCGACAAGCGCGATCTCGCCGCGCCAGGTTCTGGCCACGATCATCGTCATCTGCCTGGCCTTCTGGTTGTCCATGTACCAGCTGGCACTAGCCATCTTCTGAGCGGACCTCCCGCAGTCTCGCAGCACCATTGGCCAACACCAGCAGGTGCGGCAAGGCACAAATTGCGTTAGGCATATGCTCCTGTCGGACCGCAAGCTGTTCGCAGGCAGCGGGATGTGCGCACATTGAAAAAACAGTTGGACAAGCTGAGCCTCGAACGGCCTGCCAGCCGGATGGCCTTTCCATTGCTTGTAATGACGGCTCTTGTCGCGCAATGGCTGATCGGTGACGCGGGGCGCGACCTGGTCGCGATCCCCGTCGCCTGCGCGCTTGTCTGGGCCAGTCTCATCGACCGTGAGCGCGAGATCCTGCCGAATGTGCTGACCATCGGTCTGGTGCTTGGCGGTCTTGCCTGGGCGATGCGTCCCGGCGGCGATATCATCACGGCGCTGGTTGGCGCGGGTGCAGGCTACCTGGTGTTTACGCTGACCGGCTGGCTGTTTCTCAGGCTGCGCGGGCGAGAGGGGCTCGGCCAGGGCGATTCGAAACTCCTTGCAGCTGCAGGCGCGTGGCTGGGATGGGCCGCCTTGCCCGCTGTCGCGCTGGTCGCCTCTGGCACCGGGCTGGCCTTCATGCTGCTGCGCCAGGTGGCGGGGCGCGCGGCCGGCGAGCCCGACCGGATCGCGTTCGGGCCTTTCCTGTCGCTCGGTTTCTGGACGGTGTGGCTATTATGCCATACCTAAATTTATCCCGGATTATTTGTCGTGTGATTTCATTCTTCTGGCGCGCATATTGAATGTGCGCTCAGCCCCTGTGTGTCGGTCCAGTCGGCCGGCCTGTGAAATCACACCCCCCAATAGAGCTGCTCCCAACAGGCGAGTGGGCCATGGCGGGCAAGCCAGTATCATCAAACTGTCATGTAAAACCGATAGGGGGAGAACAGCGTTAAGAGGGAATGCTGGAGCGTCCCTCTTGCCTGCTTTCATGACCAGAGGGGTTAGACATGAAACTTCGTCATTCCATCAGCATCCTTGCACTCGCCTTCGCGACAGCATGCTCACAAGGTAGCGACATCGCATCTCCCGGACCGACAGGCCCGACCTCGCCTCCCGGCGGTGGCGGTGCCGGCGGCGGTGGTGGTGGTGGCGGCGGTGGCACCGCTTCGTGCCCTGCCGGATTTGCGGAAGGCGCAGGCGTCGGTGGCCTGACGACATGCAACATTTCCGACCAGATCCTCGGCGATATCGTGATCCCCGCCGTGGATGGTGTCGCATACCGGATCGACGGACGCATTGATGTCGGCGTCGATGTGGGCGCAGATGGCAATGGTGCCGGGGGTGACCCTGCAACGCTGACAATCGAACCGGGCGTGACCCTTTTTGGCGAGTCGGGTTCCGATTTCATTGTGGTCAACAGGGGATCGAGACTGATCGCCGATGGCGAGGTCTCCGCGCCGATAATCATGACCAGCGCTGACGACCTTGCCCGCCAGGCTGATGGCGATCCCAGCAATGATGATGGCGGCGACAGCATCGGTGAATGGGGCGGCCTCGTCATTCTCGGCCAGGCTCCGATCAACCGCTGCCGTGATGCGGCGACACCGGGAACGGTCGACTGCGAAAACGTCGTCGAGGGCGTGACCAATCCGCAGGCCTTCTATGGCGGCGCCGATGCCAATGATGACAGCGGCACGCTGCGCTATTTCCAGATCCGCTTTGCCGGGTTTGCGATCAATGCCGATGGTGACGAGCTGAACGGCATCACGGCAGCTGGCCTCGGTGATGGCACGACGATGGATTTCGTGCAGGTCCACAACAACGCCGATGATGGCATCGAGTTCTTCGGCGGCACCGTCAATGCAAAACACATCATCCTTACAGGTATGGATGATGACTCGCTGGACACCGACAATGGCTGGCAGGGTGCCCTGCAGTACCTGATCGTGCGCCAGCGCGAAAATGGTGGTGACAATATCGTCGAGGCATCAAGCGTCGAGCCGGGTGTTGCGCCGCTGTCGAATGCGAACGTGTCGAACTTCACCTTTGTCGGCAACCGCTCCAACGCCTTCCGTTTCAACAGCGGTACGGTCGGACGTTACGTCAATGGCGTGGTGGCCTATGGGCAGGAATGCTTTCGCTACCAGGACAGCGCCGGTGACGGGGTTGCCGGTTTCACGGCCGGCGCCGATCCGAGCTTTGACTCGGTCCTGTTCGACTGTGAAGGCGGACTGGCGACAGCCAACTCCGATACGGCAGCAGCTGAAGGCGCAATCGCAGCGGGCACGAATGTCACGACCGACGTGGCGGACTCGCTGGCTTCGACCTTCTTCCCGGGACCGAGCGAACTTGCTGTGACGCCGTTCGACGCGTCGACCCTCGACCCGCTCCTGGAGACGACCGATTATATCGGCGCATTCGGTCCCGATGAAACCGAGACCAATAACTGGGCCTTCGGCTGGTCCTTCTCGGTGTTCCCGGATCCGGAATGCCCGGTTGGAACAACCGACTCCGGTTTCGACCTGCAAGGCCAGAATGTCTGCCAAATTTCCGGACAGGTGCTTGACAGTGTTCGCCTGACCCGCGGCAATTTCTATGAAATGACAGGTCGCATCGATGTCGGCATCGATGTCGGGGCGGACGGCGCTGCGGCAGATGGTGATCCGGCATCGCTCACGATTGATTCCGGCGTGACCATCTTCGGTGACAGCGGTGAAGACTTCATTGTCATCAATCGTGGCTCTCAGTTGTTTGCAAATGGCACCCGCGACAATCCGGTAATCATGACATCACGAGACGATGTGACCAACAGTCAGGCAGACCCGATCAATGCGATCGGCGAATGGGGCGGTCTGGTCATTCTCGGCCGCGCGCCGATCAATCGCTGCCGCGATGCCGCAACACCGGGAACCGTCGATTGCGAAAACGTCGTCGAAGGTGTGACCAATCCGCAGGCCTTCTATGGCGGCGATGTGGCCGATGATAGCAGTGGTTCGCTGACCTTCCTGCAGCTGCGCCATGCCGGCTTTGCGATCAATGCCGATGGTGACGAGCTGAACGGCATCACCGCCGCTGGTCTGGGGAGTGAAACAACGCTCGAGCACATCCAGGTTCACAACAATGCCGATGATGGCATCGAGTTCTTCGGTGGCACGGCGAATGCGCGTTACGTCGTCCTGACCGGCATGGATGATGACTCGCTGGATACCGACAATGGCTGGCAGGGCGCACTGCAATACCTCATCGTTGTCCAGCGTGAGCTTGGTGGTGACAATATCGTCGAGGCATCAAGCGTCGAGCCGGGCGTTGCGCCACTGTCGAACGCAAAAGTGTCGAACTTCACCTTTGTCGGCAACCGCTCCAACGCCTTCCGTTTCAACAGCGGGACGGTCGGACGTTACGTCAACGGCGTGGTGTCCTATGGTCAGGAATGCTTCCGCTGGCAGGACAGCGCCGGTGACGGTGTTGCCGGTTTCACGGCTGGCGCCGATCCGAGCTTTGACTCGGTCCTGTTCGACTGTGAAGGCGGCCTGACGACGGCGAACTCCGAAACGGCAACGGCCGAGGCGGCAATCGCGGCGGGCACAAACCTCTCCACGGATGTCGCCGACACGCTGACCGGCACATTCATCAATGGCACGGCAGAGACCGCCGCGACGCCATTTGATGCATCGACACTCGACCCGTTCCTGGAGACGACCGACTATATCGGTGCCGTCAAGGACGCCAATGACACCTGGTGGGAAGGCTGGACCTGCGGCCTCGTTGCCACGGACCAGTGCTGACCCGTAGCTAGACCTGAAGCTGACCGGTTCGTCTGATATCCGCAGCGAACCGGTCAGCACCGTCCAAACGAATTTCCCCGCCGCACGAGATGACAAATCCGGCACTGGGACAAAGGAACAGACCGATGATTTTCAACCAGTTCACAAGAGGGATCCTGCTGGGCACCCTGGCCGGGCTCAGCTGCGCACCGGCGATATATGCGCAGGCGCAAACGGCAGAAGAGCCGCAAGTCGATGTCGAGGTGGCCACCGAAGAAGATGAAGAGGCGGTGCTCAACACGGTTGTTGTGCGCGGCGAATTCATCCCCGAACCACAGCGCGAGACATCGCAGGTGGCCACATTCCTGCTTCCCGAAGACCTTGATCGCCAGGGTGATGACAATGCCGCACTCGCGCTGACGCGCCTGAGTGGTCTGTCAATTACTGGCGGTCGGTTTGTCGTCGTTCGAGGCCTGAATGACCGGTATTCCTCCGCCCTTCTGAACGGCTCCCCGCTGCCCAGCCCTGAGCCACTTCGCCGGACCGTGCCGCTGGACCTGTTCCCGTCTGACGTTCTCGACAGCATCATTGTCCAGAAAACCTTTTCGCCGAACTATCCCGGCGAATTCGGTGGCGGCGTGATTGACCTCCAGACCGCAAAGCGGCCGGCGGAGAATTTCCTGACGCTCAAGGTCGGTACCAGCTACAATTCGGAAACAACCGGTGAAACCGGTATTTTCGTTCGCGGTTCGGATTCTGACTGGAGCGGCTTTGATGACGGTCTTCGCGATATACCAGGCCCGCTGGCAGCTGTTCTCAACAGCGACCAGTCGCTCAACGGATTGCCGAATGATCAGGTCGAAGCGGTAGGCGAAAGCCTTGTCAACTCGCCGCTGCGCGTGATTCAGGAAGAAGAGCTTGACCCGGGATTCGAAGGTTCGATTGCGGGGGGCTATAACATTGAAGGCGGCAATTACGACATCGGCCTTGTCGGCATTGCGGGCTTTGAGAATGGCTGGGAAACCCAGCTGATCAAGAAGCAGGACATTTCCGGGCAGGCCATCGCACGTGACTTCGATATTATCGACACGACCTATAATGCTCAATGGAACGCCCTTGGCTCTGCTACGCTGAATTATGATTCAGATCACGAAGTGCAGGGAACCGTCTTCTACGTTCACGACACGTCAAAAGAGGCCCGGATCACGACCGGTACCGACTTTGACTCCCAGGGCGAGCGTGGCTCGTTCAACGAGGAGAACGGGTTTTTCGAACGCGAGCTGATCCTCGGCCAGCTCCGCGGGGAACATTTTTTCGGCGATTTCACGGTCGGCTGGCGCGGCTCGATCTCTCAGGCGACACGTGATGCGCCTTATGACTTTCTGTTGCAGCGGCAGATCAATGATGATGGCGTTCCGGCCTACCTGGTCGCTAACCGCAACTCGATTTCCTTTTCAGAGCTGACCGATGACCTCGCCAGCTTTGGCGGGGACATTGCTTACGAGTTCGATGTGACCGCAAGCCGCCGGGCAAAGGTCATGGCAGGTTTCGACACGTCGGCCCTGGAGCGTGAATACATCATTGATGTCTTCCGTTTTTCAGGCGGTAACGCCCTGTCGCCTTCGGATGAAATCCTGCGCCCGGATTTTCTGTTCTCGCCCGACAATATCGATCCGGCACGGTTTGTCCTGACCGAAATTTCAAGCTTCCAGGGCGGCAACAATTATGATGCTGAGCTGGATGTCCTGGCCGGTTACCTGATGGCGGAATTCGACATCACGGATTATATTCAGGCAACGGTCGGTGCGCGCTACGAAGAGGCGGAACAATCGGTTAATACGTTTGACCGTTTTGGCGGCCCGCGAGGTCTGTCTTCCAGTCTCGAAAATGACTATGTCCTGCCCTCAGCGATGCTGACCTGGAACTTTGCCGATGACCTGCAGCTTCGCCTCGGCTATTCCGAGACGATCATCCGTCCACAGTTCCGGGAACTTGCCAGTTCCGCCTTCCGGGATCCGGAATCCAACCGGACATTTCAGGGCTTCTTCGGTCTCGTGGACACAGAGCTGACAAACTATGACGCGCGGCTGGAATATTATTTCGGGCGCAACCAGTTCGTCACGCTTTCCGGTTTCTACAAGGAGATCTTGAACCCGATCGAGGAAATCTCTTTTGAACGCGGGACCGGCCGTTTCGACTCGACCTTTTTCAACGCACCTGAAGCTGAACTTTTCGGTGCCGAGTTCGAATACCGCACACGGTTCGAATTTCCCGGAAATATCGGCTTCCTGAATGATCGCGAGGGGCTGTTCTCAATCAACTACACGTTCACATCGTCTGAGGTTATTGCAAAGGACGGAACATTGATTGCCGACCCAGGCAGTGTGGGCACGCTGGAATTTCGTGATGCGAGCTTTTTCGACATTGATGGTTCCGATCTGCAGGGCACCTCGGAGAATATCCTCAATGCGCAGCTTGGCTGGGAATCTGACTTCGAGCAGCTGACCCTGCTTGTCGGCTGGGTCGATGAGCGCATCATTCGTCGCGGTGTGGCGGGTCAGTCCGTGCCGGACGTGATCGAGGATCCAGGCGTCCAGGTTGATCTTGTGTACAAGCGCGATGTCGAACTTGCCGGAACCGATTTCACCTTCAGCCTGAGCGGCCGGAACCTTCTCAATGAGTCTCATGAGGAGTTTCAGCTCAATGAGGATGAAGAGCTTGGTCGCACCGAGTTCAACACCTATGATCGCGGCGTCTCGGTGTCGGCTGGCCTCGCAGTCAAGTTCTGATTGACACTTGGGCTGGAAAACAATGTTTCGCCCCGGAACTGTGTTACCGGGGCGAACATGGCGGCGGTGCCGGAGTGGCATTTCTGTTTGCTGCAAACATGAGTGCGAACTCGCCGTTGCTCTGGTGGCAAACGGGCTGTGTCTTCCTTGTGCGTGACCGGCACATATTCGGGGCTTTCGTGTTTGGCTTTGATGCCCACTCATGCAAGATATATAGGATCTTTTGCTTCTTGGGGGTCCATTGTCGCGAGAGCGGGTGGCTTTCGCCTCGGCACAGTTTCAGGGATGGTGTCTTGTCCGGTTTCAGAGCCCTTGATCTTGATGCTCAGAAGGGCGTGGGATTGCTTGCCGGCGGCGTAAGTCTTGTGTCGGCGTTGATCCTGGCCTGGGCACTGTCTCGCCTGGTCTGGGTCGGGCTAGCCGCGCCCGGTTACCATGTCGATCATCCATCTGCGCAATCGCTGGCGCCCGCAGGAGAGCGGGGCGACTATTCGATACTGCAGCGCGCAACCCCTTTTCATCAAAAGACTGGCGATGAGGCTGGCGAGGATGTGATGGTGGCCGATGCGCCGCAAACCACGCTGAACCTGTCGCTTCACGGCGTGCTGATGCGACAGGATACGGGCGGGGTTGCCTATATTTCCGTCGGCGAGTCAGCGCAAATGAGCTACCGGGTCGGCGACACGATAGAAGGTTCGGGAGGCGCACAGGTCGCGCGGATCCTGCCCAGTTTCGTGCTGATCGAACGCGAAGGGCGCCGTGAGCGCCTTGAGGCTTCGCGGCTGGCGGAAGACCGCGGGATCGTGACATTGGGCGGTGAGTCGAGCCCGGCGGGTGCGCCGTCAGGCGCCAGCGAGACTGACGCGCAGACCCCTGCGACCGATAAAGATGTCCCGGCACGCCAATCCTCGATCGTACGCGAGGAGGTTTCCCTGTCGCGAGCAGAGATCGAAACACTGGCCGTCTCGATGCGGGCCGATGAGGTCTCCGGGCCGGCGGGCAGGGGCTTTTCGGTCTATCCGACACGCAATGGGCAGCTTTTCCGCAAGGCGGGTCTGCGCCCCGGCGATGTGATCGGTTCGGTCGATGGGACTGAACTGGCGAGTATTGCGGATTTCGAAAGTGTGTTCGCCAGCCTCGAAGATGCGACCCAGCTTGACGTGCTGCTTGTGCGCGGGGGTGAGCGCCGACTATTAACCATCAGACTTAACGCCGACTAACTTGTTCGGAAATCGGGTAGAGCCATGACGAATGTGATCACAAGCCGGATGTCGAGGGGCGTTGCCGCCCTTGTCATGGGCGGGTTTCTCGGCGCGGGTGCGAGTTGGTCACAGGCCTATTCGGGCGGCGGCGCGGCCGGCCAGTCACAGACCGTCGACAATCGTCACATCATCAACCTTCAGGATGTCGAGATTTCGGCGCTGATCGATGATGTGTCCACAATTACCGGCTATACATTCATCGTGCATCCATCGGTGCGCGGCCAGGTGACGGTGTCCTCCCAGACACCGCTGACCACGAATGAAGTGTTCCAGGTCTTCCTGAGCACACTGCGGGTTCACGGATTTGCTGCCCTGCCGGGCGCCAATGGTGTCTACAAGATCGTGCCGGAACAGTCCGCGACGGCTGGGGCAGCACTGGCCAATCGCGCCGTGACCGGCGACATGGTCGAAACCGCCGTGTTCAAGCTCAATTCGATCGATTCGGTCGAAGCCGCGCAGATGATCAAGCCCGTGACCAATCCGCAGGGGCAGGTCACCACGAGCGCGCGCTCGAACTCACTGATCGTCGTCGATTATGCCGCAAATATCGCGCGGGTGCGCCAGATCCTCGCCCAGATTGACGAGGATCGCTCGACACTGGCCACGGTGTCGCTTGAGAACACCTCAGCGGCGGAAATGGCCGAGACCGTCAATGCGCTGGTTGGCGGAAATTCGCGCAGCTTCAGTTTCGATGTCGGCGCAATCCCGGTGGAATCGGGCAACAGCCTGCTTCTGCGCGGAGATGCAAGCGATGTCGCCCGGGTCGTCCAGATTGTCGAGCGCCTTGATTCCGAAAGCCGTGCGAGCGAGGAATCGCTCAAGGTCATCCCTCTGAGCTATGCGCAGGCGATCGATATTGCGCCCATCCTGCAGGGCCTCGGCGCACGCATGACCGAGACCATGTCCCCGGCCGGCGGCGGAATTTCGGCGCCAGCCGTGGTCGTGCATGAACCGACAAACGCGATCATCATCAATGCCGAACCGCGTATCCTGCGACAGTTGGAGACGGTGGTCGCACAGCTTGATGTGCGTCGCTCGCAGGTGCTGGTCGAGGCCATCGTCGTGGAGCTTTCCGACACGGCCACGCGCGAACTTGGCCTGCAATTCGTGCTCGGTGGCAGCGAAGACAATACCGTGCCCTTCGCGACCACGAACTTCTCGCGCGCCACGCCGAATATCCTGTCAATTGCCGGCGCGCTGGTGGCTGACAACAATTTCGATGATGGCGGCACGGGCGGATCGAGCGGGCTGCGTGATCTCGCCGTGAACTCGCTTCTGGGAACCAATGGCAGCCTGATCGGATTTGGCGGCACGACCGATGATGGCGGTGTGTTCGGGGCCATTATCAATGCCGTGGCTGAAGATACCGACAGCTCCATCCTGTCGACCCCGTCGGTGCTGGCGCTCGACAATGAAACGGCGTCCTTCCTCAGCGGCCAGGAAATCCCGATCACCACGGGCGAGGCGCTGGGCACCAACAATTCCAATCCGTTCCGCACCGTGGAGCGCGAGGATGTCGGCGTGCAACTGGAAGTGCGCCCGCAAATCGGCGAAGGCGACGCGATCAAGCTTTATATCCGCCAGGAAGTCTCGTCAGTGTTCGGCCCGGTGACATCGGCATCGGCTGACCTGATCACCAACAAGCGCGAACTGACCACGACCGTGCTGGCAGATGATGGCGACATCATCGTGCTCGGCGGGCTGATCCAGGAAGACGAGCAGGTGCGGGTCTCGAAGGTTCCGTTGCTTGGTGATATTCCTCTGCTTGGCCGGGCTTTTCGCTATGATGACACATCTTCGACGCGAACAAACCTCATGGTGTTCCTGCGCCCGACGGTGGTGCGCGATGCTGCCAGCGCCCGCGCGGCAACCAGTCAACGCTACAATTACATCGTCGATGCCCAGCGCAAGGCGACGCCAGACGGTTATTCCAGTCTCGAACAGCTTCTGGAGACCCTGCAGGGCGAGGGATCGTAATCATCGCAATGCGATGCGATGCAAGGAAAGTAGAAGACGAAGTTGAGTGACATTGAAACGATCCGTCTGAGTTATTCCTTTTCGAAGGAACAGGGCGTGGCCCTGATTGCCGGCGAGGCGGGGGGCTATATCGCCGTGAGACACGGCGCCGGCCCGCTGGCGGTCCTGGAGGCGCGGCGCGTGGCCGCTCGCAGCCTGCCGGTTGAACCTGTCGATGCCGGGCAATTCGAAAGGCTGCTGTCGGAGACCTATTCAACCGAGGGGATCGACACGTCAGGGATCGATTCCCAGCTTGAGGCGCAGGGCGATCTCGACAGTCTGGCCGCAGGACTGACCGAAACGGCTGACCTTCTCGACACCAGCGATGATGCTCCTGTTATCCGGTTGATCAACGGACTTATCGCTGAAGCGGTGCGCAGCAAGGCCTCCGATATCCATGTCGAACCGTTCGAGGACCGCCTGTCGGTGCGCCTGCGGATCGATGGGGTGATGCGCGAAGTGCTTTCGCCATCGCGCAAGGTCGCGCCGCTGCTTGTCTCGCGGATCAAGGTGATGGCGCGTCTCGACATTGCCGAAAAACGGGTGCCCCAGGATGGCCGGATTTCACTCAGCCTCGGCGGGCGGGCGATTGATGTGCGCGTCTCGACACTGCCTTCGCGTTTCGGCGAGCGGGTGGTGATGCGCCTCCTCGACAAGGAGCAGGCGCGGCTCGATCTTGACGATCTCGGCATGCCGCATCAGACGCTTGAACGGTTCCGGCAGGTGCTGCGCCAGCCCAACGGGATCGTCCTCGTCACGGGCCCGACCGGCTCGGGCAAGACGACCACGCTCTATGCCGCGCTGACCCTGCTCAATGACGAAACGCGCAATATCCTGACGGTCGAGGATCCCATCGAATACGGCCTCGATGGCGTTGGCCAGACACAGGTCAATGCCAAGGTCGGGATGAGTTTCGCAGCCGGACTGCGCGCGATCCTGCGCCAGGACCCCGACATCGTAATGGTAGGCGAGATCCGCGACAGCGAGACGACCCAGATCGCAGTCCAGGCCTCGCTGACCGGCCATCTCGTGCTGTCTACGGTCCATACCAATTCTGCTGCCGCTGCCGTGACGCGCCTTCGCGACATGGGCGTTGAGCCGTTTCTCCTGTCATCGACGCTTTCGGCCATCGTTGCCCAGAGGCTGGTGCGCCGGCTGTGCCCGCATTGCCGGCAAGCTTACAGGCCGGATGCGAAGGAAGTGGCGCTGCTCGGCCTGCCGACCGGTGATGAGCATGTCTTCTATCGCCCGACCGGCTGCGAGGCCTGCGCCCGCCTGGGCTATGAGGGGCGTGTGGGCCTTTACGAACTCATCGTGATGGATGGCAAGCTGCGCGCAATGGTGCATGATGACGCGCGTGAGCAGGATATCGAGGCCTATGCCTTCCAGGGGTGCGACACGCTGCGCGATTGCGGTGCGCGCCTCGTCAGCGCCGGGGTGACGAGTTCGGAAGAGGTGCTGCGGGTGGTGCGCCAGGGGGGAGACTCCCATGGCGGCATTTGAGTATGAGGCGATCAGCGCGCAGGGACGCACGCGCAAGGGCGTGATATCGGCTGACAGCGAGAAGGCCGCCCGGCGGGAACTGCGCCGCCTGGCGCTGGTGCCGGTCAGGCTCTCGCCGACGCGTGAGGTGCCCGGCACGCCATCAGAGACCAGCTCGCGCCGCAAGCTCAAACCTGCCGAACTGGTCCTTCTCACCCGCCAGCTTGCCATGCTGATTTCGTCGGGCACGCCTGTCGAACAGGCAGTTGCCGCGGTGGGCGGGTCGGCCGAGAGCGCGGCGAGCAAGAGCGTGCTGGCCAGTGTGCGCGCAAGTGTCGTGGAGGGGCGCTCGCTTTCCGATGCCATGCGTTCTGAGAAAAAATCCTTCCCGCCGCTTTTTCGCGCCGTGGTGGCAGCGGGGGAAGAGGCCGGGGCGCTCGGCCCGGTACTCGACCGGCTCGCCGTGCACCTTGAAAAGAGCCAGGCCATGCGCCGCAAGACCATCGGCGCGCTGGTCTATCCGGCGGTCCTCGCCATTGTGGCACTTGGCGTGATCGTCGCTCTGCTGATTTTCGTTGTGCCGCGCGTCGTCGAACAGTTCGACACGATGGACCAGAAACTGCCATTGCTGACATCGGTGATGATCGGGCTGTCGCAATTCCTTCAGGCCTGGGGGCTGGTGCTCCTGGGCGGCCTGGTCATTGGCGGATTTGCCTTTCAGCGCCTGTATGGAAGCGAAGCGTTTCGCCGCCACGTAGATCGCGCAATGCTTGG
>CAYXQV010000018.1:13403-18934 GCA_964467505.1 uncultured Hyphomonadaceae bacterium
ATGTTCAACAAGGGCGCAGACTATCTCGAAGACGATTTCGAAAGCACGACGACGATGGCGCTGGGCGTGCTTGAGCCGCTGATCACCGTCGTGATGGGCGGGCTGGTGATGCTGATCATACTTGCAATCATGCTGCCGATCCTGCAACTCAATACCGGAGCGGCATTCCAGTGAAAAACACAGGAAAAACAATGACTGAAACCCAGAAATTGACACAGCGCTCCAGCGGTTGCGAGGCCGGTTTCACACTGACAGAACTGATGGTGACCGTGTTCATCATGGGGCTCCTGGCCACGGTCGTCCTGGTCAATGTGCTGGGAAATGTCGATCAGAGCCGGGTCCAGAAGGCAAGGGCCGATATTGCGCTGCTGGAAAGCAGTCTCGACCGGTATCGACTCCAGATGTTCGACTATCCGAGCACGGCCCAGGGGCTCGAAGCGCTTGTCGAGGCCCCCCAGGACCTTCCCGGCGGTGCCAGCTATCCGGCCGAGGGTTTCATCAAGCGCCTGCCGGCCGATCCCTGGGGCAATCCTTATCAGTATGAAAATCCCGGCGAGCATGGCCCCATCGACATCTATTCACTCGGCGCTGACGGCCAGCCGGGCGGCGAGGAACTGGACGCCGATATCGGCAATTGGGGGTAGGGCGTGCAAGCTTTGGCCCGCCGGCAGAACGAGGCCGGTTTCACGCTGGTTGAACTGCTGGTCGTCGTGTTCATCATCGGCCTGATGGCGGGGCTTGTCGTGGTCAACCTGCCGCAGCGTGCACCCCCGGCAGAGGTCCATGCGCGCGCCCTGACGCTGGCATTGCACCGCGCAGCGCGAGAGAGCATCATCAGCGGCCAGCCGGTTTCCTGGGCGCTGGATGCCTCGGGGCGATCGCGTTTCGAGCGCTATGTCGCGGGTCAGTGGCAGGTCATGAGCGCACCGGGCGCTGGCCTTGAACCGTTGCGCAATGCCCCATCCATTGATCTTGGCGTGCAATATCCCGAAGGTGGGCTGCGGCCACGACCGCCTGAAGAACGCAAGGCAGGCGTGCCGGCAACCGGCGCTGCGACTGAGGAGAGCGCATATGTCCGCCAGGTGGTTTTTTCGCCGGTGGGTGAAGCAACGCCCGCCGACATCTTCGTGCGCTCCGGGGAAGGCGAATATGGTGTGCGTGTGTCTGGCGACGGAAAGGTAGAGTGGCGCGGCGCGACTTCGGGAGCCGCAAGATGATGGCGAGGCATGACGAGCGCGAAGGGCGCGAAGACGGATTCACCCTTGTCGAGGTCCTGGCTGCGCTGGCGATCTTCTCCATTGCAGCGCTCGGGCTGATGCGTGCAACAGGGGAGGGGGCACGCGCGGCGCGGATCGTTGAAGGCCGGGCCATGGCGGCAATCCTCGCGGAGAATGTGCTTGCGAACATTCTGCTTGAAGATGATCGCCTCGAGATTGGCGTGTCGGGTGAACGAATGGAGTTTGCCGGGCGTGAATGGGAGGTTGAAACAACGGTTTCGAAAACACCCAACCCGCTGCTCCTGGAACTGAGGATCGACGCGAAGGCGGCTGACGGGCGCGCCGGGAATGCACAGCTGACAACGTTTCGGCCGGTAAATCCATGAGGGGCGAGGCGGGTTTCACGCTGGTGGAGGTCATGGTTGCGACCTTCATCATGGCGATCCTCTCGGCGATGGGGATTGCTCTTCTGTCAAACACACTTGAGGCACGCCGGCAGATAGAGTCGGTGGTTTCCGACGTGGAAGAGTTGCAGCTTGCCCGCGCGGTGATCCGCCAGGATCTCTCGCAGATCGCGAACCGGCGCGCGCGCGACCCCTTCGGCACCCGCGCCGCATCGGCCTTCGAAGGTGGCACCGACCCCTCGGGTGGGCGGCTGATGAGCTTTGTGCGCAACGGCCATGAACTGCCCGGCATCACCGCAGAGCGCTCACGCCTCCAGCATGTGACCTATTATTTCAGGGACCGCGCGCTCGTGCGCGAAAGCCGGGGTTTTGTCGATGCCGCGCCTGACCCCACGACGCATTCGCGTGTCCTGATCGGGGATATCACTTCGATGGAGGTGCGCTTCCGGGCTCCAACCGGCTGGCGAGACGTGTTCGAGGTGGGCGCACAGACCAATGCCGGCCCTGTGCCCGCGCCGGCAGCCATTTCTTTTCGTTTCAGCCATGAACGTTTCGGCGAGATCGAGACGATCTTCCTGACCGTGGCGGGAGACTGACCGGATGCGCGCGTTGTCTGACCCTTCTGGCGAGCGCGGCGCGGCGCTGCTTGCGGCGCTGCTGATTGTTTCGCTAATGGCGGTTGCGGCGCTGGCGCTGCTTGAGACGGTGCGTTTCTCGGTTCGCACCTCGATCAACCTGGCAGATCGCGAGCAGGCGAGACTTTACGCGCTGGGCGCGGAATCACTGGCGATTGCCTCGATCCGGCAGATGCGCGCTGACGGAGATGGCAGCTTTCCCCTGCTCGATGACTGGACACGTGAGCCGGTGAGCTTTCCGATCCGCGATGGCCAGATCGAGGTGCGGGTGCGTGACGGAGCAAATTGTTTCAATCTCAACGCGCTGGTCGACGTCGGTGCGCCGGGGGAATACATCGCCGCGCCCGAACTCATGGCCCGCTTCGCCAGGCTGCTTGAGGCAATGACCATATCGCGGGCGCAGGCCGAATTGCTGACCGCTACCCTGGCTGACTGGATCGACAGCGACAGCCGGCCCGGCTTTGGCGGGGCAGAGGATGATTTCTACGGCGCGCTTGAAGTGCCCTATCGCACACCCGGTGAGTTGCTGGCAGATTTCTCGCAGTTGCATCTTGTGCGCGGTTATACGCCACAGCTGGTGGATGCGCTTGCCCCGCTTGCCTGCGTGCAGGGCGGCGATGACGCGCTGCCGCTCAATCTCAATACGCTGAGGCGCCATCACGCGCCGTTGCTGGCCGCCTATCTCGGCGAGAATTTCAATCTCCTGGAAGCAGAACAACTGATCGCCGCGCGACCGGTGGGCGGCTATAAGTCGATCGGTGAGTTCTTTTCCGAACGCGCTTTTCAGAACCGGCAGCCGGGCGAAGAGATGCGCAAGCTGTTCTCGCTGGCCTCGGGCAGCTACATTGCGACCATCCAGGTGCGTTATCGCCAGTCGGATGTGCAAATGACATCCCGACTGGTGATCTCCGGCGACGGACAGGTTAGGACCGAGGCGCGCAGATATGGATCGTGACTCATGAGTGAAAGCCTGGTCATATTTGCTGGCAACTCGCCGCAGGCGCTGGTGGACTGGCGCCTTGTGCGAAGCGGGGGCGCAATAGCTGCTGGCGGGACGGCGCTGCTGGCGGACATGTCGGGCATCGAGACAGACCATTGCGTGCTCGTATTGCCCGGTGACCTGGTGAGCGCCCATGAGATAAATCTCGCGGCACGCTCGGAGCGCCAGTTGCTTGCCGCTGCGCCCTTCGCGATCGAGGAGCAGATCGCGACCGAGCTTGATACGGTGCATGTCGCGGTATCTCCCGCGTCGCGGGAGGCGGGCAGTGGGCAGCGGATTGCCTATGTCGTTGATGCCGGGCTCCTTTCGGCCTGGAACGCAGCGCTGGGTGAAGCGGGATTTCGTCCGGCGGTCGTGCTGGCGGACTATCTTGCGCTGCCGGCCCCGGCTGGCCGCCTGGTTGTTGCCGGTCTTGATGATCGCATCCTCCTGCGCCAGGACGACTGGGGCGCTGGCGTGGATCGCGCGCTTGGCGCAGGGTTTCTTGATGCAGTCATCGAGATGCGGGTGGCCGCCAGCGGCGGGGAGATCGCAGGCGATGACATGGCACCCGATGAGCGCCTCGACCAGCTTGCATCCAGTGCCGCGCAGGCAAGGTGGGGCCTGCTGCAGGGACGGTTCGCCCCGCGCCGCGCCAGTGCCCCCGTGCTGGGCTGGAGTAGACTGCGCTTGCCCGCCGCGCTTGCCGCGCTGGCTGCGATCAGCATTGTCGCATTGAACCTGGCCGATGGTTTCCGCCTCAGGGCCGGTGCGCAGGCTTTCTCGGAACGAACCGAAAGCGTTTTTCGCGCCGCTGTCCCCGAAGCTGGCCGCGTCGTCAATCCGCGCGCCCAGCTGCGGGCCCTTGTGCGTGACACGGGCGGGGGCGCGCCGGAATTCCTGATATTGTCAGCCTATGTCACCGAAGCCGCGCAGGCAGTGCCCGCGATTGAAGTCTCGTCTTTGCGGTTTGACGGACAGAACGGCCAACTCGACATCAGCATCCTGTTTCGCAGCTATGACGAGCTGGGCCGTTTTCGCGATGTGATCGAACAGGCCGGTGGCCGGGTCGAGGAAGGCGGTTCGCGCCAGCAGGGCGAGCTTCGGGCCGGCGAACTCATCGTGAGGCGTTCATGATCGGCGCGCTTCGCACATGGTGGGACGCGCGCGAGACGCGTGAAAGGCTGCTGATCCTTCTGGCCGGTATTCTCAGCGGAGCGATCATTGCCTGGCAGTTCATCTTCCTGCCGTCGGCGAAGTTTCGCAGCGATCAGGAACGCGCCTTTTCCGCAGCGCTTGGCGAATATGTCTATGTCACCTCCGTGACGCAGACCATGACAGCGAGCCAAGCGCGCCCCTCGCGCGGACAGCCTCTGCAGGCGGTGCTGACAAACACTTCCGATCTATACGGACTGACTATCTCGCGCCTGCTTCCCGCAGACGACGAAGGGCTGAATGTTTGGATCGACACGGCCCCGGCGCAGTTGCTTTACGCATGGATTGGCGATCTTGAGCGCGAGCACGGCGTTCGTGTCGAGCGCGCAGCGATCAGGCGAAACCAGGCAGGCGATGGCGTTAACGCCAATCTGTTCCTGCGCAGACAGGATTAGAGTGTGGCGCGTTTTTTCACAGTCCTTGTTTTCCTGCTTGTCTTCTGCGGCTTTCTTGTTGCGGGACTGCCGGCAAGCCTGGTGGCACGCCAACTTGGCCTGCGTGCGTCGGGTATTGATTACATGCGCGTGTCGGGAACGCTCTGGTCAGGCAAGGTTGCGGGCCTCAATATTGCTGGCGAGCCGCTGGGAGATGCGCGTTTCGACCTTAAACCCTCCGCGCTCGTGTCAGGCGCGCTCGCCTATGATGTCGCGCTGGACGGGGGCGTCTTGCGGGCGCGTGGCGGTGTCGAGTTGCCCTTTGACCGACGCCTTGTCATTCGCGATCTCGTCGCTGACGTAGACCTTGACCAGCTTGGCCGGCTGGATGCGCGTCTGCGCCAGTCGCCGGCACGTCTTTCCCTGACGATTGCCACGCTTGAAATGACCGCCGATGGTGCTTGTGCAAAAGGTGACGGCCAGGTGCGCACGGACCTTCTGGAGACCGCAGGTCCGCGCTGGAACTGGGAGGGGCCGCAATTGGGCGGAACGCTGGACTGCAGGGAGGGGCTCGTGCACATGCAGATCGGCGGCGAGACACAGTCCGACGCGATCACGGCATCAGCCAGTTTCGATGCCAGGAGCAGTATTTATCATGTCGGCGCGCAGGTCCGCTCGCAGGATACCGGCGTCATGCAGGCCCTGCA